>CAADGY010000216.1 GCA_900696665.1 uncultured Acidobacteriota bacterium | reverse complement strand
GATCGCCCTGCTCGGAAATGCCGTTGGGACCGGGGTGATTGCCGATCAGCCAAAGATCAAAGTCCTGGTTGGCGGGGAGGCCTGATAGCCATCGAACAGAGGTATCAGCGCATCGGGATCCGCCTTTCTGTGTTCGGTGTACCCGCCCTCCTCTCCTCAGCTCCATGCAAAGCCGCGCCCAGGAGCACTCCGGCCAGGGCTGCGCTGACGGACACTAGGGCCTTTCTGTTGTTCAGGAACTTCATGTAACCATACCTTGCTGTTGATTGCGATTCGTCTGGATTGAGAGATCCGGACGTTTCATTCAGAGCCACGAGGAAGATGTCGGCGGCAGATTACCTGCAATTTGGCAGGTATCCATGCCCGCCGAGTTGCTGGCTGCTTTCGGACATGCCTCGAACCTAGCCAGGGCTAACCGCACCTAACTGGATCTCCGTCCACGTTGATCCCGCGGAGAATCAGAAACAGGACAGTCGCGGTCAACCCAGCACCAAGGAGAAATGTTGCCCGCCGCCGGCCTGTCCAGGCGTAAACCTGCCCAAGGCCGTATCCAACGGCGGTCAGCCCGATCCAAGGTATCAAGGGGTAGCCGACGAACACGGAGCACCAGCCGAAAGATCGTCAATTCCAAAGCGATCAACCACAAGCCGCGCGTGAATAGGAACTGTGACAACTCACACTTGGATTTTTTGCGCAGCGCCAAACACGCGCCAGTTCCTGTGAGCTGAAAGAAAACGGGGGCGCAGAAATGTGTGATCCAACGTGTGAAGAATAGCGGATTGTAGTCTGAGTTGGATCTGTTTTGCATTATGGCCGGCATGGCGCTAAGTGTATCTTTCAACCAGATCCATCTCCGCGCCGGTATCGTTTTCTCATCCTCAGCGGCGGACTGCAAGCGATGGCGGGCGATCATGGCGGGAAAGCGATCCGGCTACTTCCAGCCAGCCCAGCCCGGAGAGTGCCTGCGGGCGCCGCAGAGGATGTGACGGTGGGCGGGGAGGACGAGTTCTTCGGCGGAGGCCATGGCGCCCGGATCGTGCCGCGGCGGCTCGGTCCACGTCTCCCTAGCCTTGCGGAAGTGGTGGGGCGCTCGAAGGGCAAAACCGGTGGGGCAAGGGCGGCGAACTCCGCCCCGCCCGGTTGTCTTCCGGGACTGCGCTGCCACTATCCCCGGTGAATGCCGGTCACGTGCAATGGATAAGCTACGTTTCTTGTCTCGACTCTCAGAACAACAATTTCACTCCGAACTGAATCTGCCGCGTGAACGTGCTCTCGCCGGTAACGGTCCCGAACGCAGAACTGGTAACGCTTGTGTTGGGCGCGGTGAAATTGGGGTGATTGAAGGCGTTGAAGGCCTCGGCGCGGATCTGCAGTTTCAAATTCTCCCGCAGGTTGGTGTACTTCATGAGTGAGATGTCCCAGGTATCTGTGCCGTCGGCGCGAATGCCGGAGTAATAGAGTGGCCCAGCAAAGCGATGGTAGGCCAACTGCTTCGCAGGCGCCCTCTCGAAACCGGCACCGATGTTGAACCACCGTTCCACAGTGCGCTGCCCCTTGGGAAGCGGAATGTCCTTGATGTCGCCGGAAAAGATGATATCGCCGAAGCTTAAGGGCGACCCGCTCCAACTGTTCATCACGACGCCGACCTGCCAGCCGTCCACCAGCGTGCGCAGTGGCGCGGGCGCATTGGCGAGCAGCCTGCGTCCCTTGCCGAAGGGTAGCTCGTAGATGCCGCTAATACCCACGTGGTGCGGCCGGTCGTTGGGCGAGACGGTCCTGTAAGGCATGGGATCACCCGCGTTCAGATACGTCACCGCCTCCATCATCTTCGCGAACGTGTAGCCCAGCTGGAAGCTGAAGCCGTTGGCGAAGCGCCGCTCGATGCGGGTCTGCCAACTGTGATACCAGGAGTATCCCTGGCTGCTGGTCATGCTGATGCTCGTGAACTGCGGGTAGGGCAACAGCAATTGACTCACCGAGACGTTGCGTCCGGCGAGGCTGGTTCCCGGCAGCAGCGGGTAGAAAGGATTCGAAACCTGAGAACCCAAACGGTCGATCCGTGCCTGGTCACGGGTGGGCAGCGTGCTCAGATACTCGACCGGCATGGAGTCTATGCTTCGCGAGATGCGCAGGCGGGTGCTCCGGCTACCCGCATATCCGGTTTCAAAGACGATGTTGCCGGGCAGCAGGTGCTGTACGTTGAGGTTCCAGCGTTGCAGATAGGGGTTGCGCAACCCTGTATCGAAAACCGAGACGCCGCGGCCCACATACGTCATCGCGCCTTCGCCGTTGCCGGGCGGCTCCTGGATGCCGTCCGGGAAGGGATTCGCCAAGTTGGCACGGAACGTCACACCGTTGTCAAGTGTGGGGATGAGTGGGGTAGTCTGGCTGTACCCGTATTGGTACGGTCCAAAACGCGAAACGATGCCGGGATCAAGGAAGTAGATCCCATAGCCCCCGCGGAAAACGGTGTTGCTGAACAGATTGTAAGCAAAGCCGACGCGCGGCATGAAGTTCCACTTGTCGGCCTGATAAAGCGTCCGGGGCTGATTACCCACGCCAGCGAAGGTTACCCCGCCGCTAACCTGGAAGGCGCTGACCGGCACTTCCGGGATGGGATTGGCGGCGTAGTTGGCGAGAGCCTGGGCGGCGATGGGCAACTGCGCGGCCGGGTCGAAGCCGCGTACCGTCCGATCGAAGCGCTCCGTCATGGGGCCCATGTACTCATACCTTAGCCCCATGGTGACAGTCAGCATCGGGGTAACACGCCAGTCGTCCTGAATGTAAATTCCGTAGGTGCTGTTCTTAAGGGCATAGCTGTCGTTGCGGTCAACCATGCCGGAGCTCGGCTGTCCTAGCAGGAAAGCCGCCATGCCTTGCCCTTGACCGGGGGAGCCGGGGCTGTTATCCAGTGGGCCGTTGGTGTAGCCGCCGAAAACGAAACGAGGCGTGGCGTACCCGAAATTATAGTAGTTCTTCCGGTATATCCGTGCCTCAGCGCCGAATCGTAACGCATGGTTTCTCGTCGGGCGGTTCACGTCCACAAACGCAGAATGAATGTCATCACCTTGAGCGTTCGAGCCGCCTTCTCCTTGCAGCGGCTGCACGCCGGAGGGGGCGATGCTGGGGAACGATATCGCCGCCGGATTGCGGAAGGAAAGCTGATCGATGAGAGCTTGAGGGAAACCTAGAGTGCTGAGATCAAATCCCTGGCTTGGGAATATCGACACCGACTGAAACCGCTGGTAGCCGTACCGCATATCAATCACCAGATTCGGCGTCGCCATATAGGTATCGTCGAGTACCACGTTGTAGGGCTGAGCGTTAAAGAGCCTGCCGGAGGCGATGTTGCGCAGGTAGTTGCGGTACGGGCCTTCCTTCTTGAAGTAGTTGACCCACCGCGCATATGTCCGGTGTTTCTCGGTGAGCATATGATCGAGTCGCAGGACGTGGTTCTGGTACCGGTTGGGAGCGGGCTGGTTCTGGAGTGCGTAGTTATTGGTCCCGTCAGGCCTTCCGGGGATGTTTGGCTCCGGCCAGTATTGCATGGCCTTGAGCGCGATGGGGTCGTGGCGGCTGGCCGGGATAATATTCCCGGGAATCGGTTGGCGGGAGAATCGCCCGTTGGGTGCCGGTTTGGTTGTAAACGGATCGTAAAGCTGGTACTGCGGCCCCAGATTCAACAGCCAGGAAAAATCGCCCTTGCGTGCATCCATGGTGGGAACCGTGCCGACAAAGGCGTACCCCTGAGTGGCCTCATCCATGATCTCGTAGGCGTACATAAAGAAGGTACGGTCGCTGCCGTTGTATACGCCAGGTATGCGTATTGGCCCGCTAAAGCTACCGCCGCCGCGTTTGTAATTGAAATCCGCCCGCTCCTGGCCTGCCCGGTTGCCGAAGAACGTGTTCGCGTAGAAGGCCGGGTCGCGATAGAAGAAGTAGGCGCTGCCGTGGAGATCGTTGGTGCCGGAGCGGATGATCATGTTGACGTGTGTGCCCGAGGTGTGCCCCACGCTGGCATCGTAAGTGGTCTCCAGCTTCAGTTCCTGGATCGCATCCGCGGGTGGCTGGTTCGAAATGGCCGACCCGAAATCGCTGTTGGCGGTCTGGGTATTGGGCACGCCGTCCAGGGTGAACTCCGTGGAGCCTACCGGTGAGCCGTTGAAGGTGAGCCAGCTCGAAGAGGCGGGCCGGGAGGGGTCCTGGAATTTGGGCGCGATGGAGTAGGACCCTCCGGCCAGCACTGCACCGTTCAGAAGATAGAACAGCGAACGTACGCTGCCGTGAGGAATCGGCAACTCCGCGATATTGCGATTGTCTACGACGGTGCCTACATTGGCCGTCGTGGTTTCAAGCAAAGGAGTACTCGCCGTGACTTCGATCTTCTCGGCTACGTCCCCGACCTCGATTACTATATCCAGCCCCACGCGATCGTTGATGCGCAGTTCGATATTGTCTCGCTCGAAGCTCTTGAAACCCGGCATCTCCGTAGTAACTCTGTAGATGCCTGGGTTGATGAACAGAATCTGGTAGTTACCTTGCTCGTTGGATTTCACGCGCACGGCAACGTTGGTGCTCTTGTTGGTGGCCGTGACGGTAACGCCCGGGACAACCGCCCCGGTCGAATCAGTGACGCGGCCGACGATGCTGGCCCGCGACTCCTGTGCCCATGACGGCGCTGCCACGCACACGAATACTGCGACCCTAGCAATCCAATGCATGATTTGTTCTCCTCAAGTGCATTTTTCCCCCTCGCAACTCTCACCCGCGGCAGAGCCTTGTCCCCGAGGCCTGTCCCACGGATTGGCTACCGATGCAAGTTCGATTTTCCACGTCGCGGCTGTTGTATACAAGTAAATTGTGGTAATCTCTAACGAAAAATTAAACGTTAACAGGGCAGCGTTTGACGGAGCAGAACGAGTTGCTGGAACGGATCCTGGCGAGCCGATATTTCGCCCGTGCGGAAACGCGCAAACGGATACTGCGCTTTATTGTAGAGCGGTCGGCGGAACCGGGTAGCGTGCCGCTGAACGAATACGAGATCGCTGTCGAGTGCCTCGGGCGGTCCGAGTCATTCAACCCCAAAGTTGATCCCATTGTCCGAGTCAGCATGACTTCGATTCGGCGGCGACTGGATACCTATTTCGAAGCTGAGGGCGGCAAGGAACCGCTGCGGCTGCGCATCTCTAAGGGACGCTACCGAGCGGTCTATGCGCCCAATGAGAAGCCGCGGGAAAGTGCCACCAAGCAGGCAGCGGGCGACTTGAGCCCGGCGTTGGAGAAGTTCTGGCGGCCGCACCTGGCATCCGATGCGGCGACTCTGGTAGTCTACAGCGAGCCGCTGTTTCTCTGCGACGCAAAGGGACTCGGCATCCGCCACGCCGGTCTGAACAATCCTGAAACGGCGGCGGACGAGATCGTCGCGGTTGTTCCGCGCCTTGGAGGCTCCGCCCTGACGCCGTGCTACCCCTACGTTTCGGCCGGAACAATGTACTGCGTCATTGCCCTGACCCGCATCTTCCTCGGCGCGGGAGTGCCATTGGAGGTGAAGCCCACCCGTTTGTGCGCCTGGCAGCAACTGCTGGAACTGAATCTCGTGCTTGTCGGCATCTTAGGCACCAACAGCTTCCTGCGCGCGCTGCAGGGCCATGAGGACTTCGTCTTGGAGGACGACTGCATCCGCAATGGAAATCCGCAGCCGGACGAGTCGCCGGTCTATTGCGGCGAGCGCTACCTGGACGGCAGCCTGCCACGCCACCGGCAGTATGCCGTCGTGACACGGCGGCCAGGCTTGGCGCCAGGCCGAACGATCACCATGATCGGGGCCTTTCACGGGAAGGCCATCGATGGCGCGGCTCAACTCGTCACCACCGAGCATCTCCTCGACGGAGTCTTGCAACGCCTGACTGCACATCCGGGCGCGGACCTCCCCGAGCGTTTCCAGTTGCTCGCCGAAGTGGAGATGGTCGACATCGGCGATGATGTGGCCAATGTGCGTTGCCTTGCCCACCGGATCATGCCCGCTCATCCCGCCTGAGCCCGCGGCGGCCCGGCTGCCAGCGCGAAGATGTGCGAGCAATGGCGCGCGCCTCGGCCGGCCTTGCGCGCGGGTCAATGCTGCTTCCCGAAGAGCCAAGCTGTGTAAAGATTTACGAATGACAGGGCATGAGTAGCGCCGGAGTCGCGGCCCCCAAGACGACTCGAATTCGTGCCGGCACCATGACCTCTGTCATGAGTTTTCTCACATGGGTATTAGTCACAGAGCCTAGCGAGCAACCGCCACTGCCGCGTAAAAGTACTTTCCGTCAGAGCGGCGTTCCTGCGGCATTCCGATTGCGGTGCCGGTAAAAACGGGTACTTAGCCGATGAACTGGCGTTGCCGCGCCCGGAACCAATTTCATACAAAGGTTCAGTCGCCCCAGCGCAGCCAGTCCCGCCAATTGCCCGGCGTGGGCCGCGGCGGTGGCGGAGTCGGGAGGAGGGCCTCGAGCGTAGCGGCCTCGACACCTCCGCGTTCCCAGCGCTCCAGCGTCCGGAGGGTTTCGCCATCATGCTGGATCTTCTCTTTCAGCAGAACTTCGGAGTAGCTGTAATCGTAGATCTCGGAGTGCCAGCCGATCGTGCAGTCCAACGCCACATAGCGGAGCATCTCGCGGGCAATTGCGATATCGTCCTTGGTAACCGCCAGGAGGCGCCGCACGATCCGCCGCTGCTCGTTCGGCCCGCTGCTCGACAGGCGGTTCCGCAGGGTGTAGAACTCAATGACGTTCGCCATGGACTTGAACTGCAGCCCGGCGGCAGCAGCCACCGCGCGCTGACTGCCCAGTTGAGAAACGCCGGGTTGCGCCGCGCAGCAGTCTCGTAGAATCCGCAAGCCCTTACCCCATTCCGTGGCTATCTCGCGGAAGGATGCAATCATCTCCTCGGCGCTGAACTCTCCCAGCCAACGGGCTACTTCGTCCTCGTACGGCTGTTTGATCCGATCGCGGGTAAGACCCCAGTTGTAGGGCTGTGCCCTCCGGGCCTCGCGCTCGAGATGCAGCAGATACGACGGGCAGCGCGTGATCGGCCCGAAGTAAAATACCTCGAAAGCGCACAAATACAACTGGAACGCGCGCGAGAACTGTTCCCATGCCTCAGTGACCCGGCCGGCCTCGCGTGGCCCCCAATCTGACGCGGCCACGCGCCTGATAACCTCATCTCTCGGCTGCAGCGGGGCGAACGCAGACTCGCCGGCAACTTTCAGCATCGGGCTCGGATAACCCCCGATGATCCAGCTCATCATGCTGCCTCTGACCTGCAGTTCGCGCATGGCAACCAGTTTCTCGTAGACAACCTGCGGCACGGGGATGTAGGGCACGGTCGAAAGCTCGTACGTGTTACCGATCTGGAGCTTCGCCCAGGTGCTACGCCCCCCGCTGTTCACCTCCCGCGCAACCCTGGAGAAGGTTTCCGAAGGCTGGATGGAGGAAAGCGAATATTCGTGAACGCCAACCCGCTTCCCGTGCACGGTCTTCTCTCCCCCGTGCTCGAAGTTACCCATCCAGATCACGTCACTATGCAGGTGCGGAAAGAACGAAGTCAGTCCCGTTGCCTGGTTGCCACTGTACCCCCAAGCGATCAGTTTCGCGGTGGTGCTTGCCTGCCGGATGCCTTCCATGAAGCCGTTGAGGGAGTCGGCAAGAACTTCCCCCTGGCTGCGCTGACGGCATCTCGGGCAACTCTGGACGGTCTTCTCGCTGCTCCAGCAAGTGGTCTGGCGTTCGCCATTGAATATGTTGATTACGCCCGCAAGGTTCGGCACTTCGATAAACATCTCGCGCATAACCTCGCGAATGTATTTCTGTACCAGTGGTGTGGATACGCACAGGCAGCGTCCCTGGGCGCCGCGGATCTCCGGATGCCGGGCGAGCGCCGGGTGGTCCGGCGGGAGAGCGCGCGGTTCAATGCAGAAGAGATATACCCGAATGCCATAGCGGCCCGCCCTCTCCGTCAGGCGTTTCAGCTTGTCGAGACGGTGCATCCCGGGGCCCAGTTCCGGGATGGTCTTCGAAGCAACCATGCGGCTGAGCAAGCCTGCCACCCAAATGCCGTTCATGCCGCAATGCGCCAGCTTGTTGAGATATTCATCAGGATAATAGTCCCGCTGGTGCTCGAGTTCCCAGCCGCTAACCCATCGGTATGGCGCAATGGGCGAGCGCGTGATGCGATCTTCGATGACGGCCCGGCGCGACAGTTCACCGAGCGGCAGGATGGGGCCGCCGCGCACCAGCATCTCGTCCTGCAAATAGATCAGCGCCCGGCGGATTCCCTCCGCATCGCTCGCCGTAATCTCGCACGCTGCATCCGTTACCCGCAAGTGGTAAGCTTCCGGCGCCCCCGCTGGGCAGCCCTCGGGCGCCCCGATGCCGGCGCGAATCGCGTAACCGGCAGAACGGGGCTTCACCGCCATCGCGACAGACATGAAAAGGTGGAAGTCGGCCGCAGATGTCTCCAGCCGGGCCGCTGCATGATCTGCAATCGCAAGCGAATATCCTTGCGACAGGTCGGCTTCACGTCCGATTGCCGCCTTGCGGGAGCGGTCGCGCTTGAGCCGGCGGTGAAGGGGCGCCGAGAGATCGCGAAAGATTTCTTCCAGCCGGGGATGAGGTTTGAAGTTCGGGTGCCGCTCCTCGTGCATCTGCGCGAACTCAGGCAAGGCCGTGAGCGCCGTCGCTGCCGCAACGAAATCCCTTCGTTTCATCGTCGATTCTCCGATCAGCCTCCAAGGCCGGTCCGCGCGTATCTTTCCGCGCGCAAGGTCACCTTCGGACCGTCGGCTTCTATCAGGCTTAGAACAGTAACCAGCCGAGGTCGGCCGGATTATCAGCGCCCAAGGCCAATCTTGGTGTTGCAGGATTGTGAGGACGCCACGCCCTGGTGTGACCGTCCTTCTCCTGCACCCTGACATCCAGACGCACAGGTTGCAGACGATCTGCGCTCAACCCAATTCGCTCAAAGGGGATTCGCACGACAGCACGCCATTGGTCCGATTGGGCTACAACGCGACCGTCGACGCTCTGCGGCCCGACACGATCCGGCAATTCCGCCCGGCGTGCCCCTCCGGGAACGAAGAGAAAGTGCTTGCAAGGCCAAAGGCGTCGTGGCTCTACTTTCACAAGCACACTCGACAGCGGCGAAGCCTCACCCGCGATCCGTGTGCCCGAAACTACGACGTAAAGCGCCTTCGCATCATGCGTTGCGGCCCAACGGACATTCGAACCGGCCGCGCCCTGATCGCACGATTGCCACTGCAGACGTGAAGGCAGGATGAGATCGCGACTGGACCAAAGTGCGCCGTCTGAAGGCACACTGTGCGCCACTGCGCCGGACGGCTTGCGGCCTACGAACTCCGGGAACAGGGGCTTACCGGCGCGGATTATCTTCTCCAGTTCAGGCACCTCCTCGGCCAGCATGGTTCGCAGTTGCCGCATGCGCCAGCGAATCTTCTC
>CAADGY010000215.1 GCA_900696665.1 uncultured Acidobacteriota bacterium | reverse complement strand
GTTCGCGTTCATTATTTCGCATGATCTGCAAGAGCCTCTCCGCATTGTCTCCAGCTACGCGCAGTTGGTAGCCAAGCGCTATCCGGACGCGCTCGGCGAAGAAGGCCACGAGTTCCTGCGGCATATCACCGAAGGTGTTAGCCGCATGCGGCAACTGATTCAGGATCTATTAGCTTATTCCCGTGCGAGCCAGGGCGGCGGATTACAGATGGAAGAGACCGATGTCGAGGGCGTCGTGGCATGGGCGCTGATGAACCTTCAGGTGTCTATTCAGGAGAGCGGTGCGAACGTCACCTACGAAAAACTACCCACCGTATATGGCGACCGCGCGCAGCTTGCGCAGCTTTTTCAGAACCTGATCGGCAATGCGATCAAATATCGCAGCTCCGCTCCCCCGCGAATCCACATCCAGGCTGAAAGCAGGAAAGGCGAATGGATGTTTTCGGTTCAGGACAACGGGATTGGAATCGCCCCGGAGTACCGCGAGCGAGTGTTCGGCATCTTCAAACGACTGCACGGGCGCGAATACCCTGGCACTGGCATTGGCCTTGCAATCTGCAAGCGGATTGTCGAACGGCACGGGGGCCGCATCTGGGTGGAATCGGAGGATGGAGCCGGTTCCAAGTTCTATTTCACGATTGCGGCCGCTTGAACGGGACGCCGTTACTTGCGGGCCGACTGTACTTTTGGCGTTGCAAGGTAGCCCACGATCTCATCCTTGTTTACCTGATTCACCACGAGTTCATAGGGCTGCCGTGCTTTGGCGACATAGAACTGCACCGGTTCATTGATGGTTCTGTCCTTCTTTTCCACCGTCTTGTCATCCGCCAGAAGCTCTATCGTGTACTTGTTCCGCTTCGTATCAGTTTTCTTCACCTTTACGGCAATGTCGCCTACCTTCTGGGGCTGTTTGGCTTTGCGGATACGGAACTCGAAGTAATTCCGGTCTCCGAGAGCGCGGAGGGCATCTAGCTCCTTTGAATTTGTCGCGATGAGGGAGGCGTGACTGTCCAGTTCGCCAAACACCCGCTTCAGGTTTGAAAGGGTCTGGTTGAGTTCCGATTTCGCGGCGGCAACCTCTGTTTTGACAGCGCCCACTTCGGTACTGACGGCACCCACCTTTTGTGCAGTCTCTTCGTTGGCTTGCTTGACTTCGGTGATGGCGCTCGAGACCTGTTCCTGTTGGCGCTTGGCTTCCAATTCCAAACGGCGCGCCAGGTCTTCCGCGCGTTTTGTAGCCTCGGTCTTTGCCTGTCCAGCAGCCATGGACGCCTGGCGGCGAGCGGCTTCCAGTTCGTCCCGGAGTGTCTCCACGTTCCGCCGGTTCGCCTGGGTTGTAACGGTGGAGGATTCGCGAAGATTTGTGATCTCCGTCAGAATAGACTCTCGCATTTTTGCAATGTCCGCATGGAGACGGTCGACCTGCAAAAACAGATACACGTTAGCTGCCACCAGAGCGATTACCACTCCGAACAGGATTGGGATCTTCAAGCCAGATCCACCTGGCTGGTGAGTGTAGGTCGGGGTGCTGTCGGTCACAATAAATTCCCTCCTCGTGTCGGCTGTGCCACCTTCAGGTTTACTTTAGCACCTATGCCCTCCGGGTGAATACCACCAGCGCGGACTGGTTTTGTGACCTGGCTCTGCGCGTTGTGATAGAACCTGAACATGGTCCGCTATTGGCCGTCCTTTACCATTTTAACCGTCCTTTTTCCGACCGCCTTAGCTCAGACGCCCAAGCATGTTATCCGGCCGGCGGAAATTCACCAGGTGCTCGTCAATCCGGGCATGGGCATCCAAACCTTTCAACGCTTCAACGGTGAAGCGTTATATCCGACCCTTCGATGGTCCGAAGCCGGACCGGTTGAACCCGGCAAGCAGGCGCCGGTGAAGCCGGATTTTCCCGGCGCTTCGCTGGCCTATTGCCGCTGGTTCTGGTCTGAACTTGAACCAGAACCCGGCAAGTACCGGTGGGAGATCATCAGCAATGCGCTGGAGCAGGCGCGCAAGCACAACCAGACGCTCGACATCAGAATGATGCCTTATGACCAGAGCCATCCTCTTCCGGAGTGGTACCGCAACTCCGGCGCCCGGCGGGCGAACAAGCCGGAGGATAAAGATGGCGCAATCTGGTCGCCGGACGCGGACGATCCTTTGTATCTTAAACACTGGGGGGCACTGGTTCGTGCGGCCGGCGCGCGCTACGACGGACACCCCTATCTCAATTCGGTCGACGTTTCAACTGTGGGTTATTGGGGAGAAGGCTGGGGGCCTTATCTTCCTAGCTGGCAAACGCAGAAAGAATTGATCGACATCTATTTCGAAGCGTTCCCAACGACCATTCTGCTGATGAACTTCGATGAGCCACGCGCGCTGGCCTATGGAGTGAAGAAGGGCGCAGGTTGGCGTTTGGATTGTTGGGGAGACATGGGCGGGCGCGGCCGGGGCATGATGCACATGCTCGATATGTACCCGCAACAGGTGGTACGCACGGGCATTGAGGATGCCTGGCGGCAATATCCCGTTTCGCTTGAAACGTGCGGCACGCCCGGCCACTGGAAGAAATGGAGCGGCGGTTACACCGATGCGCAACTTCAGGAGATCTTCGACCAAGCTTTGCGCTGGCATGCGACGTCGATCAACATCAAGTCCACACCGATCCCGGCCGATTGGAAGGACGCCTGGGACGACTTTCAAAAGAAGATCGGCTACCGGTTGGTGCTGCGCCGGCTTGAATATCCCCGGGCTGCGCGCGCGGGCACGATGCTGCCGGTCACTTCATGGTGGGTGAATAAGGGTGTCGCTCCACCCTATGGCGATTTTGTGCTCGCGATTGGGATCGGCGGCGCGACGATACAGACTCCCGTGGATCTGAAGACGTGGCTTCCAGGTGACCGGATATTTGATGGCAGTGTGTTTCTGCCGCCCGCTCTCAAAGCGGGTGAGCACAAGTTCCGTATGGCGGTGCTCGACAGGCGAACCGGCGAGCCGGCCGTAAAACTGGCGATCGAAGGCCTTCAACCGGATGGATGGTATGATCTCGGCACAATTCAAATTCAGTAGCGCGTTTCTGCTTGCCGCCTCTTTGTGGGCGCAGTCCGAAGCCGTTATCGTCCGGCCGGTGGAGATCGACGACGTTCTGGTAAATCCCGGCATGGGCATTCAGACGTTCCAGCGCTACAATGGCGACCCGATCAATCCCGGGCTCCGTTGGTCGGAAGCCGGCCCGGACAAACGGATCGTGTCAGCCTCCACCAAGCCTGATTATCCGGACTCCTCTATCGCCTACTTCCGCTGGTTCTGGAGCCAGATTGAGCCGGAGCAGGGGAGATACCGGTGGGACATCCTCGACCTCGCGTTGGAAGAAGCAAGGAAGCACAACCAAAAGCTTGCCATTCGCCTGATGCCGTACGACGAAGGGCATCCGCTGCCGGAGTGGTATCGCAAGTCCGGTGCGCGGCGGGCAAACACAGACAACGACAAAGAATGGAAAACCTGGGCGCCCGACGCGGATGATCCGCTCTACCTGAAGCATTGGGGCGGCCTTATTCTCGCCGCCGGCGCCCGCTATGACGGACACCCGTTTCTTGATTCAGTCGACATTTCGACCGTCGGTTATTGGGGGGAAGGGTGGGGTCCTTATCTTCCGAGTTGGAAACGGCAGAAGGAACTCATCGACGTGAATTTCGAGGCGTTCCAGCGGACCCCGCTGCTGGTGAATTTCGACGAGCCAAGAGCTTTGGCGTATGCCACGCAGAAGGGCTCGGGGTGGCGTTTGGACTGCTGGGGCGATATGGGGAACTACTGGGAAAGCTGGGGCCGGCATCTTTCGCACATGCTGGACGTCTATCCGCAGCAGGTGGTGCGTGCGGGTGCGAGCCGTGTGTGGGAGCGCAGTCCCGTTTCTCTCGAAACCTGTTGGGTTCCCGGCTATTGGCGCGAGAAAAACTGGGACCTCGACTACATCCTCGAACAGGCCTTGCGATGGCATGTCACGTCCGTGAACATCAAGTCGAGCGCCATTCCACCCGATTGGAAGCAAAAGTTCCGCGAGTTTGAGAAACGTATGGGCTACCGGCTTGTTCCGCGGCGATTCGAATATCCGCGAGTGGTCAAAGCCGGCGAGATGATGACCATAAAGTCCTGGTGGGTCAATAAGGGAGTCGCGCCTCCGTATGGAGATTTCGTGCTCGCTTTCGGAATTGGCGATTCCGTCATCAAGACGTCCGCAGATCTCAGAACATGGCTCCCGGGCGACCAGGTATTTGACGGGAGCCTCTTTCTACCGCCGGAGTTGAAACGCGGAGAGCACAGAATGCGCGTGGCCGTGCTCGACGGACGCACGGGCGTTCCGGTAGTGAAGCTCGCCATCCAGGGTCTCCAACCGGACGGCTGGTATGATATTGGAACTATCCAAATTCAATAACACACCCGTAACCCGCCGCACGCTTCTGCACGCGGCCGGATTGGCGGCGGTGTCGGCCGGTAAGGGCTATGCCTGGACGAGTCCGATTATAGACACGCACATCCACCTGTTCGATACCACGCGTCCGCAGGGTGTGCCGTGGCCCGACTCGAAAAATACGGTGCTGTATCGTCCGGCGCTGCCGGACCGCTACCGGAAGATCGCGGCGCCGCTTGGAATTTCGGGCGCCATTGTGGTGGAAGCCAGCCCGTGGCTCGATGACAACCAATGGGTGCTCGATGTCGCAGCGAAGGATCCGATGATTGTGGGAGTTATCGGGAACCTTGAACCGGGCGAGCGGGATTTCGGCAGGCATCTGGAACGGCTGCAACGAAACCCGCTGTTCCGGGGCATCCGCTATGGGAATCTGTGGGGCCGTAATCTCGGTGCGGGATTGGACAAGCCGGCATTCATATCTTCGCTGAAGCTGCTTTCGCAAGCGCATCTGACACTGGATACCGCGAACCCCACGCCGGCGCTGCTATCGGATGTGATCCGGCTCACCAGCATGGTTCCGGAATTGCGCGTGGTGATCGATCACCTGCCCGCCAGGCGGAACTATCATGCTCACTTGCGGGAGATCGGCAGCCGCCCGCAGATCTTCGCTAAGCTCTCAGCGGTTTTTCGCCGCATCGATGGCCGGGTTCCGCGGGAGCTGAGCGTCTACCGGCAAACGCTGGATGAGCTGTTCGGCGTGTTCGGTGAAGACCGGATCTTATACGGCAGCGACTGGCCGAACAGCGACCAGCTCCGGCCGTACGAAGACGTTCTGGCATTGGTCCAGGAATATTTCCGCGATAAGAGTGCAACAACGGCGCAGAAGTATTTCTGGAGGAACTCCGTGCGGGCGTACGGATGGGTGAAACGAGCGCCTTCGCAGCCGGGGTGAGTAGCGGCATATTCGGCCTACAGCTTTCTTGCCGGGATGCGGATGAGCACATAGCCGATGCTCGCGAACCCGATCAGCGAAAGCCAACCGCCCCATGCGGGCACGAAACCGAATTGGTCCGAGCCGGTCAGCAACCATGTGATGGAGGAAATACCCGTCAGGAAGAAGACCGCCAGCAGGATACCCACAATCGCCTCTCCGGCAATTAAACCCGAGGCCAGCAGCGTACCTCGTTCTTCGAACTTTTGGCGGCGTTCGGACTCGTATCGCCGTGTGACGTGGTCCGCAACGAGCTTCATCAATCCGCCAACAAAAATGGCGGAACTGGTGTCAAACGGCAGGTACATGCCGACCGCCACCAGCATGGGAGCGCGTGCGCCGCAAAGTACAAGCGCGAAACCAAACGCCGCGCCGGCGGCAAGCAGGCCCCAAGCCATCTGCCCTCCTACAATCCCCTTTGCAAGCTGCGCCATCAGCCCAGCCTGTGGTGCGGGTAGAGCCCGGCCTCCGATTCCGCCGGTATCCAGGTTCGCCTGGTGAAGCGCAATGATCGGACCCATCAAAAAGAACGCCAGCAGCACCACGGCGATGATTTCCACCACCTGCATCTTCCACGGCGTTCCTCCCAGCAGATGTCCGGCTTTCAGGTCCTGAATGAGGGAACCGGAAACGCTGGCGGCACACGCCACCACGGAAGCGACGCCCAGCACCGCACCGACACCGGCGATTCCTTTCACGCCGATCGCTACCATCAATAACGCGGCGATCACCAGAGCGGAAAGCGTAAGACCCGATAGCGGCTGGTTCGAGCTTCCCACCAGCCCGACAAGATAGCCGCCGACAGCGGAGAGAAGAAAGCCGGTGAGGCTCATCACGAGAGCCGCGACAACCGCCGCCATCCAACCTCCGGTGAAGTAGTAATAGAGCAGCGTGATCGGCGCCAGCAAAATCAGGATGGCCGCGATCACCCATTTCGGCGGGATGTCCCGTTCGGTGCGTTCAACGGCGATGCCTTCTTTTGCGGCCGCGGCTGAAGCGGAGAACGCGCCTGTCAGAGAGCGGGCGATGGAGGCGCGCATCGAGAACAGGGTGTAACCGGCGCCTACCAGCATCGTGCCTACGGCGATGGGGCGCACCACGTTGAACCAGACGCTATAAGAAAGCACGGTCCAATCGGCCTCCGCCGCTATGCCGAGGCGGTGCGGCAAATCGGGATCGAAAAACAATAACAGCGGAATCAGCACCCACCACGCAATGATTCCGCCGGACACGTTGATGGAAGCGAGTGTGGGTCCGATGATATAGCCGATTCCGATCAGCGCGGGGGACAGGCTCGGAGTGGACCACGGTATCCCGCCGAGATGCGTCACGTCGCCAATAGGCGCCTTGTCGAAATTGAAGTGGCGTATGACGGAACGGGGAAAATTCAGAAAGCCCTCCGAGAACTCCTGGAACACTTGCAGACCCTTGCCGCTCTTGAGAATCTGCACGGCACCGCCGAATGCCATGGCGCCGAAAATGTAGCGTGGCGCCTCGCTGGCCGATTCACTCGACCGGACGATTTCATAGCTCGCCACGCTTTCGGGCCAGGGAAGGTCCGCGTCCACCACCAAAGGCCGCCTTAACAGGATGATGAAGAACACTCCGATCAATCCGCCGGCCAGCAGGATCATCGTGGCGTCCCAGTAATGCGCACGCATGTCGGCCCACAAGCGTACGCCGCCCACATCGACCATCATGAATGCCGGGATGGTGAAGATCGCTCCTGCTACCAGAGCTTCGCCTACCGACGCCGCAGTGCGGGTGATATTCTGCTCCAGCAGGCCGCCGCGAAAAGCCGGGATGCGGAACACGGCCACTGCAACGACCGCGGCGGGTATGGTTGCGGCCACGGTTTGGCCCGCGCGCATTCCAAGATACGCATTGGCGGATCCGAATACAAAGGCGAGAAAGATACCTAAGCCGACGGCCTTTACGGTCATCTCCGGAGCATTGCTCGCGGCAGAAGTCATGAGGCGATCTTAACAGGGAACCGCCGGGCGGCTCTGCTCCGGCTGGCCGTGTCAATTTTTGGGGAACACGCCCCGGGTAGCCCTGGCCAGCGTAGGAACAGCGCGGGACCCCCTGTAGAAGTTCCAGCCCAAGCTCACACCGGCTGTTCTACGATCTCGTGGCGGCCTGGTGTAAAGTCCGGAGTTCACAGGCGCCTCGGCGAGAAGTCGAACTCATCCGCGCTCATAGAAGCGAAAAACTCTCATGGACGGCGTTGCGGAAGCGATAAGAAAGCTGTGAGCCGGTTTATGGAGAATGCAGCGCGAATCTTCGAAGCAGCGGAATCCGCCGCCGATGCCGGTTCAACGCTCTCGAACTTGACCATCCTTATCAATACCGGAGGAGGGATCCGGCTGGTAGCTGACTGCGATTGGCCGCTGGACTCTCTTCAGGCGGAACGAGGCGCCGGGATGGTTTACCGTGTCAGCCAGCGGGCGCAAACGGTTCGCGTGGAAGGCAGAGCAGGTTCGCGGACCTGTCTGTTTGAAACCGAAACAACTAAGGGTGTGGCCCAATGCCTGCTGGCTGGCACCCCTTTATACTTCGTGGAGCCGCCACAATCTACACCAGCCCTGCTTCCCGCAGGAACGTCGCAGCTTCCTCCGGCGGTGTGGGGTTGATGTAGAAGCCTGTTCCCCACTCGAAACCAGCCACCTTGGTAAGCTTCGGAATCAGCTCAATGTGCCAGTGGTAGTAGCCCACCATTCCCTCCTGCACCGGCGCACTGTGCAGCATCAGGTTATACGGCGGGCGCTCGAGCACCTTGTCCACTTTTCGGATCGTCTGGCGTGTAATCCAGGCCAGGTTCTGGATTGCGGCCGCCGTGGACGCTTCGAAATGTGAATGATGGATGCGCGGGAGAATCCACGTCTCGAATGGAAATCTTGGTGCGAAAGGTTCAACGGCAACGAAGTGGTCCGTCTCCAGCACCACACGTGTTCCCATGTCCAATTCCTGGCGGATGATATCGCAATAGACGCACCGTTCTTTGAAGTCGAAATAGCGCCTCGCTCCGTCCAACTCCTCCTGAACGCGCTTCGGTACGACGGGCAACGCGATTAGCTGCGAGTGCGTGTGTTCCAGAGATGCTCCGGCGGCCTCACCGTGGTTTTTGAATACAAGGATATAACGAAGCCGCGCATCGTTCTTCAGGTCCAGGATGCGGTCCCGGAAGGCCCAGAACACGTCCCCAACCTGTTTTTCAGACAGGTCGGCAAGCGTGAGCTTGTGCTCCGGCGTTTCAATGATGACTTCATGAGCTCCAATCCCGGTCATCTTGTCGTAAAGACCTTGGCCCTGGCGGTTGAGGTCGCCCTCTACTCGTAGTGCGGGGAACTTGTTCGGCACCACCCGCAGCGTCCACCCTTTTTCGTTAGGACCGCCATTCTCCCGGTACGCAAGGATTTCCGGCGGGGTCTTCAATTCGTTGCCAGGGCAGAAGGGACAGAATCCCCCTCCTTTAGGGATCACCTGTTCTCGCGAGAAGTCACTGGGACGCTTGGCCCGATCTGTCGCGATGATGACCCACCGGCCGGTGATGGGGTCTTTTCGAAGCTCCGGCAATTGGAAACACCTCCCACGAACGAATGCAAAAACCGTTAGTTTAGCAGCAAACCTTTCATTCGAGGGGATTTATTTTGGAAAATTTACGAATAAAATGCATCTTTGATATGCGTGATCTCCGGGCGTGCATCCACGATCACATTGACCACGTCAAACCGCACCCGATCCCATGATACGTCCGCGCGGCGGGCGTAATCCCGTGCCGCCCGCGCAATCGAAGTCCGCTTCTCCTCGCCGATGGCCCGGTCCGGCGCCCCGAACTCCTCCGAACCCCGGCTTTTCACTTCCACGAACACAAGTGTATCGCCATCCCAGGCGATCACGTCCAGTTCTCCGGAACCCGACCGCGTGCGGTAATTGCGAGCCACGATGGTATAGCCCGCTTTTCGGAGGAAGCGGTGGGCGAGGTCCTCCCCGCGCCTGCCCATCTCCTGGGCGGGATCGGAGTGGCGCCGGCGCGCCCGGTGGCGTATGGAATCGGCAAGACCCAGCAAGTGTTGAACCATGCGGTAGAATGCGCTTCAGGCCCCGGCGGGCTTTTCAAATTCGAACTCTATCACTTTGCCCCGGACCACGAAACAAAGATAGTGCTCCCAAAACCTCCGGAAGCGCGGAAACCGGTTGACCAGCAGTTCAAAGCCGAGCGCCCTCCACAATCTTAGTAACTTCACGCGCACCGAAATCTCCCGGAACCGGGCGGCGGAATAATATCCGAACCCCGCATCGTCTTCACCAAAGTACCGGAAGGAAAAACTGTTCAGATGCCAGCGGTGCGTCGGATCGCAGAAAGAGCTGAAATCCGTATAGTGCGGTGTTACAATCTCCACGCGTCCACCCGGGTGGAGCAGCCTATGGAACTCCTCCATCGTGCGGACGATATCCGAGACGTGTTCGATTACATGAATAGCGCGGATGGCATCGAACGCGGCATCCCGGAACGGATAAGGGAACGAGTCGAGATCGCAGACGACATCCGCCGCCGTGGATAGATTACGGTCGATTCCTATTGCGCCAGGGAGTTTCTTCAAGCCGCATCCGACGTCAAGAACTATCACGCTTCAAAGCTAGCAGGCAGTCTTCCAGGGTGTCCACAGCGAAGTCCGCCTGATCGCGCGTGATCACCAGCGGCGGGCACAGCCGGATGCTGTTTCTGCCGGCGCCAAGCACAAGCAGGCCCCGCTCAAACGCCGAGTGTAAAATGCGGTTACGGTATTCGGGGGCTCTTTCTTTCGACTCCTGGTCCCGCACGAACTCAATCCCGATCATGAGTCCAAGACCGCGCACATCTCCAACGAAGGGAAACTTGCGCGGCCAGGTGCGGAGCCGGTTCAGGATGTGCTCTCCCAGCCTGGCGGCATTCGCGATCAATTCCCGTTGGAGAAGTTCAATGGTTGCGAGCGAGGCCGCGATGGCGACCGGGTTGCCACCGAAGGTGGAGGCATGCGCGCCGGGCGGCCACGTCATGATGCCGGCGCGCGCCATGGTTGCCGACAACGGCATTCCGCTGGCAATGCCCTTTGCGGCCGCGAAGATATCCGGCGAGACGCCGAAGTGTTCGGCCGCCCACATCTTTCCCGTCCGGCCCATGCCGCACTGCACCTCATCGAGCACGAGCAGGATGCCGTGTGTCTTTGCGAGGGTGGCCAGCCGGTCGAAAAAATTTTCCGGTGGAACTACGTAGCCGCCTTCGCCTTGGACCGGCTCTATGACAATCGCCGCAACCTCCTGTGGGGGAAGAGTGGTACGAAACAGTTCTTCTTCGATGTAGCGAACGCAATCCACCGCGCACGTATCCGGACGTTTTCCGTAAGGGCAGCGGTAGCAATCCGGATAGGGAACATGGTGGACGCCGGGAACCAGGGAACCGAAGCCGGCGCGCTGTACCGCCTTGCTGGCAGTCAGGGAGAGCGATCCGAGCGTGCGCCCATGAAAGCCGCCGAAAAAAGCGATGAACTTGTCCCGGCCCGAGTGATGGCGCGCCAGCTTCATGCAAGCCTCGATCGCCTCCGTACCCGAGTTTCCGAAGTAGACACGCCAGGCTCCACCGCCGGGCGCGAGCCGCGATAACTGCTCCGCAAGCTGGACCATTCCCACGTAGTAGAAATCCGTGCCCGACATATGGATGAGGCGTGCGGCCTGGCGCTGGATCGCTTCCACAACCTCCGGGTGGCAGTGCCCTGTCGCGGCTACGGCGATGCCGGCGTTGAAGTCGAGAAAGCGGTTGCCGTCCACATCGTAAACGATGGCTCCTTCCCCTCTCTCGGCAACCAGCGGATATTCCCGGGTGTAGGACGGCGATATCAACTCACGATCCCGCTCGATGATCTCCCGGGCGCGTGGACCTGGGAGGGATGTGATGATTTGCGGAATTCCTTCCATGACTCTCCTCCGCTTCTGCTACAGAAATCAAAAACAGGGAAACACAAGGAGAGCGGCTAATCGCAGCCGAACAAGCCAGGACGGGCAATCGCCGGTGTCATTACCTACAATTTAGCACCGGTAGAAGGAACAGCAACCACTTCCATTGGTCACGCCTTTCCGGCACTTGGTCCAGATCGTGCTGCATCCATCTCAAAAAAAGAAGGCAAGAGCGAGGGGTTGTCTCCATACTGAACCTCGAAAGGAGTTCCGAAGTGAAGACAATACCGTTCACGAGCGTATGACCGGACGCCAACCACACCGAACTCACCGTTGCACGCCACCGCGCTTCGAAAGTGAAACAACGGTCCGGCTGCGGTTTGGGTTTGGTCTATGACTTTGGGCTGCCGGCGATGACCTTGCCGGCGCCTTTTTTCAGCATCTCCTTGTATTCATTCAGATGCTCCGCGTACACGCCTCGTGGTGTGGTTTTTCGGCCGATACACAGCGCCGCCGCCAGGCCAATGGCCTCGCCCATCATCGCTGTTGTTCGCTGCGTGCGGAACCAGGCGAACGCAACGTGGGTGCAACTGGCATTTCGTCCAGCCATGAACAGGTTCGGTACGTTGCGCGAGTATAGACACCGGTACGGCAACCATCGCATGGGCGCGCGCCCCTTGTCGTAATGTTCGGCGACGGCTCGGAACGCCCAGCCGGCGAATTGTTTCTGGTTCTTCGGATCAGGGACATGGATATCGATTCCCCAATTGCAGGCGATGCAACCGTCGGGGTATTCGGTTCCGGCATCCAGATCTTTTTGCGAGTACACCAGATCGCCCATCAGGCGGCGTGACTCCCGCTTGCCCAGCACATAGCCGGCCCAGGCCAACTCCAGGTCCGTGTACCAATCCTTACGTTCGCTCTTGTTTTTCTGGTAGGCCCAGTTTCCGAATATCGCGCGAAGTTTGTAATCGCGAATCAATTCGGTTTGGTTGACCTGATCAAGATGAAAGCCCGTTTCCCAATTCCAGCCGCCTTCGGTAACGAACTGGCACTTTTCTTCCGTGAACGGAAGGGCCCAGGGAAGGTCAGGGAACGGTGTCTTCTTCCCGGTGGTTCTGGAATACCAGTGCAGGGTGGAGCCGATGACTTGCCCGTCCGCCTTATCGGGCGCGCGCGCTTCGCCGGTTTTCGGCCGGCCCTCCCGGCCCATCCGCCAATGCGCGCCTGCCAGGAAACCGAGATTTGCATCACCGGTGCAATCGGCAAAGAATGCCCCTTCGAATCGCGACGACACACCTGAGAGCACGTGCTGTGCGTAAACCGCGTTGATGGCCGCTCCCGCCTTTTCAACCCGATAAACATGGTGGTTCAGAAAGAGTGAGATGTTCCGCTCGCCGCGGACCAGTTTCAAGCGAGCCTCGTCGCCGTTCTGAAATACGCGAGCCTGAGGGGGCTCCACCGTCCGGTTCCAGTCGAATTCGCCGAGAATGCTCCCCAGCCCAATGTAAGGTTCGATGTTGCGCACGGAGGAGGGACTGACGCGTATTTCCGAGCTGCTGTTGCCGCCCAACACCGGCCGGTTGTGAAGCAGCGCTACCTTTAGCCCGTGCCGGGCCGCGGCAACCGCGGCGCATAATCCGGCAACACCACCGCCGGTGACGACGAAATCAAATCGTCCCGCAGAGGCGGGTTCCACCGGCTCTTCCATCAAGCGGCTGCGCCAGGCGCGTACCTCGTCGGGCGCATCGGGCAATGTGGGATTCGCAGTTCGGGAAAAAAAGACCGCTGCGCAACGCCCGTCGAACCCGGTCAAATCGCGAATGGCTACCGTGACCTTCTTTTTCGAGATCCGGATGGCGCCTCCAGGTTCCCAATGCCAATCCGCCCCTTCGGCTCCGAAGATTGTCTCAACTGGTTCGCCTTCAATCAACAGGCGAAACACGCCGGGAGATCCTTCGGCACGCAGTTCCGGCGCGACGTTTGCACCTTTCCAGGGGCCAACCCAGTCTCGCGTGCGGACGAACAGATAGTACTCGCCGGTGGATGGGAATTCCGCAACCGTTACCGCATCCTGGACCGGCCGGCCGCAACCGTGCGCCAGAAGATACGACGAACCGATACGATCGATGCTTTGCTGATCGAGAACCCATCCGCCGTGATCCACGAACGCCGGCGCTTCGAGCAACACCCCGCCGGGCTGCTGTGCGTACGCCGGCGCGGCCAGTGCCAGCCCTGATGGAATTGCTTTACAGAATTCCCTTCGTGAGGTTTGCTGCATAGACCCAGTATCGAAGAGGAACGTCCGGAGAATCAAAACGTGTGATCCTGGTATAAGTGAACGGGCTTCGATTTGCTTGTCAAGCAGGCTGTACGGCATGCTGCCGGCAGCACGGGTACGTGTACCTGAGCGAAGCCGACATTCCCAAGGCTGCTGGATTTTTGGGTATGCCGCCGGACGCGTTTGAAGCCAAGTACGTTTACCGGACGCGTAATTTCATCCGGTTGCGGAAGCCTCGGAACTCGCAGTGCCACTTTCTGGACGCGACCGGTTGCCGGATCCATCCTGCCAAGCCGGCGCAGTGCCGGCTGTTCCCGTTCTGGCCGGAGTTGGTGGAGAATGTTGCCGCCTGGAAGGCCACCGCCGTGTACTGTCCTGGGATCGGAACCGGACCGCTGGTTCAAATTGGAACAGCACTTGAAATCGCCGATGAAATGCGGACGGCTTATCCCCGGATGTACGAACCTCAGAACAAGCCGTAAATTCGTCTGTGCCAAAATCCTGACACAGTTCCGGTTCCCGCCAAACATGGGTTTGGACAGAAGTAGCTCGTGCTGAGCCGGTAACGCCTTCTGTGTTTCGAAATCGTGCCGCAGCTCTGGCAACCGGTTTGCATAATCTCCAGTCGATGTTCGATGCATTGGGAGTGAAACTCGAGCGGTACATGGATCTGCTCAGCGCGCGCCAGAAGTTAGTGGCGTCCAACATAGCCAACGCGGACACTCCGGGATATAAGACCCGCGACATCAGTTTTCAGTTTGAGTTCATGAGTCAAATCGAAGGAGCGGCGCCGAATGTGGTGGAGGTTCCCGGGTTGGTTACGAAGAACGATGGCAACAACGTGAATATGGATCGTGAACTACGGCTGCTATCCGAGAACGCACTGCGGTTTAACATGGCTTCCAGTCTACTGCGCTCTCAGATCCGGACCATCCGTTCGGCGATTCAGGAAGGAAGGGGCGGATGAGTCTTTTTTCTCTGTTATCCGTTAGCGCGTCGGGGATGTCCGCGCAAAGAGCGCGGGCCGAAGTGATGGTTGAGAACATCGCGAATTCCGAGACCACGCGAACTCCGGAAGGTGGGCCTTACAGACGTAAGGACGTGGTATTTGCCACCGAGTCTCAGACCTCGCCGTTCTCTGCGGTTTTCCAGTCGGAGCTTGGGGCTGGTGTGACCGGAGTGGCTGTTACCGAAGTGGTTCAGGACACACGTGACCCCGAAAAGCGATACATGCCGGGGCACCCGGATGCGGACACAAACGGCTACGTGGCATTCCCCCGTGTCAACCCGGCCGAAGACATGGTGGACCTGATGGGTGCTGCTCGCGCCTACCAGGCCAACATCGCCGCTATGAGCGCGGTGAAAGACATGATCCATCGTTCCATTGAGCTAATGCGATGAACCCGATATCTTTCAATGTACCTGGCATTCCCAGCATCCCCTCCGCGGTGGTTCCGGGTGTGGGAAAGCAGCAGGGCGGATTTCAAGCGGCGCTCGAAGGTGCCATCTCCCAAGTGAACGAACTCCGTCAGGTATCTCATCAAAGCATCGGCAAGTTCCTTTCCGGGGAAACAGAAGAGGTGCACCAGGCGGTGTTGGCCACACAGCAAGCCGAACTGGCGTTCGAGATGTTTCTTCAAGTGAGAAACAAGGTTGTCCAGGCGTATCAGGAAGTCATGCGGATGCAGGTATAGCAGCCCGCGCGTTGAAGCGGAACGGAACGTGACCGGGATATGGACCAACTCAAGAATCTCTTCCTCAGCCTCAGCATGCGGCAGCGAATCACGACGGTTATCGTGGCCCTTGCCGTCATCACCGCGCTGTTCGGAGCGGCAAAGTGGAACCGCGAGCGCGATTTCAAGCTGCTTTACAGCGGCTTATCGTCTGAAGACGCAGGGGCGGTGCTTGCGAAGCTGAAAGAGGGGAGCATTGAGTACAGGCTGGAAGAAAATGGAAGCACAGTCCTGGTTCCTTCCGCCAAAATCGCCGAGTTGCGCCTGCAAATGGCCGCCGCCGGGCTTCCAAAAACAGGACGGATCGGATTTGAGTTATTCGATCAGACCAACTTTGGATTGACCGAATTCGCCGAACAGGTGAACTATCACCGCGCGCTTGAAGGCGAACTCGAACGGTCGCTCATCTCTCTTTCCGAAGTGGAACATGCGCGAGTGCATATCACGCTGCCGAAAGATTCCCTTTTCGTCGAATCGCGCCAGCCAGCCAAAGCCAGCGTAATGCTCAAGCTCCGCTTTGGCAGCAAGCTTTCGGCCCAGAACATCGCAGGTATCTGCCATTTGCTTGCCAGCGCGGTTGAAGGTTTGTCTCCGGAAATGGTGTCGGTGCTTGATGTTCGCGGCAACCTGCTGAACCGGCCGCGTCCCGCCAACCCGGACGCGGCTGAGTCCTCCGAGGCATCGCTCGAGTACCGGCAGAGGATCGAGCGGGATCTGATTACAAAAATCAACACTACTCTCGAGCCGCTGCTCGGTCCGGACCGCTTCCGCGCGGGCGTTTTTGTCGATTGCGATTTTACCAGCGGGGAACAGAGTGAAGAAACGTTCGACCCAAGCCGGTCCGTAATGGTCACCTCGCAAAGGACCGAGGATGCCGCCGGAACCAGTGGCACTTCCGGCACTCCGGGGGTTGCGTCGAATCTGCCGCGCCCATCTTTCCGCCCGGGCTCATCTGCCGGCGGCATGAGCCGCCGTACTGAGAACATCACCTATCAGTCGAGCCGGACGGTCCGCCACATCAAACTGCCGCAGGGTGGTATCAAACGAGTCTCTGTGTCGTTGCTGGTGGATCAGGACGTACGCTGGGAGGGCTCGGGTCCAAGCGCAAAACGTGTGTTGGAGCCGCCGCCGCCGGAGAAACTGAAAGTGATTCGCGATCTGGTTGCCGCAGCCGTCGGATTCACTCCGGACCGGGGCGATCAGTTGATTGTGGAGAGCCTGCCGTTTGAAACCACAGCCAATTGGGAGCCGCTCCAGCCGGATTCACCACATACGGCACAGCCGGGTACTTTACAGTTGCCGGCGTGGCTTCAAAAGATAGCTGGCCAGACCAACGGCGCAGTTCTGATTGGCGCCGGTGCCGGCGTTGTCCTCGTCCTGCTGGCACTGGCGCTGTTTCTCTTCAGAAGATCTCGAAATCGGAATCGAGCACGGAAGCTGGTTGAAATGACAAAGGAGGTAGCTTCCGGCCCAGAACAGAAAAGTATCGAGGGCGATTCCCGGGACGATGCATCCATGAACCTGGAGGCCGCACTTGCGCAAAGAGCCGCTTTGCAGCAGAAGATGAACGATGAAGCGCTCAGTTCGCTCAAGATCCAGCCCGTCTCGACCAAGAAGACGGAGGTGCTGGCCCGGCACATCGGCGATGGCGCTAAGAAAGATCCTACATCCATGGCTCACGTGGTGCGCACATGGCTGAATGACGAGAGAACTAGCAGATGATTGCAAATGCCGACCGGCCGGTAGTTTTATCAGGTCTACGCAAAGCCGCCATTTTGATGGTCACGCTGGGTGACCAGACGAGCAGCGAGATTCTTAAAGAACTCGATGAGGAAGAGGTTCAACTCATCAGCCGCGAGATTGCCAAAATCTCCTCAATACCCACCGATCAGGCTGAGACCGTCCTTGAAGAGTTTTACGAGATGTCGATAGCGCACGACTACGTGCTCAAAGGCGGCATCGAATATGCGCGGAAGGTCCTGCTCAACGCCTTTGGACCGGAGCAGGCAAAAAGACTTCTTGATCGTGTAGTGAGGAGCCTGGGCACCGAAGTCGCCACTTTCGACGCACTGCAAAAGGCCGATCCCCAACAGCTTGCCAAGTTCATTCACAGCGAACACCCGCAGACCATTGCTCTGATTCTTTCGCACCTCAACCCTTCCCAAGCCGCCGGACTGTTGTTCTCCTTGCCCAGCGAGATGCGGGCCGACGTGGCTTTGAGAATGGCCAACCTGGATCAGATCTCACCGGAGATCATCTCCAAGATCGCCGGTATTATCGGACAGAAGCTGAAGGCGATCGGCGAGTTGAGCCGCGAGGCTTACGGCGGCGTGCGCGCCGTTGCCGAGATGTTCAACCGCCTGGATTCCACGACGAGCAAGGAAATCCTGGAAACGATCGAACAGGAAAACCCCACACTGGTAGAAACCATCCGGCACCTGATGTTCGTGTTCGAAGATCTGCTGCTCATCGATCAGGCGGGTATCAAAGAACTGCTGTCCAAAGTCGACCGGAAGCTGCTCACGATTGCGCTCAAGGGTACAAGTGATCAACTGCGAAATCATTTCATGGAATGCATGTCGTCACGCGGGTCCGAAATGTTGCGGGAAGATATGGAGGCGCTCGGTCCGGTAAAAATCAAAGAGGTCGAAGCTGCTCAGCAGCAGATTATTTCGATTGTCCGGCAACTGGAAAGTGAAGGGGTTATCAACATGAAAGGAACTGTCGGCGAACAGTACGTGCTGTGAAATCGACATCTAGGGTGCTTTCCGGGGATGCCGCTGCCGCGCTCCCCTCCATCGCCTGGCAGAACATCGGACCCCAGCAGCCATCCGTCCCCGGGGTGAGCGTAGTGGGATCGGGTCGAGACGAGGACGCCACTGCCTATCAGGCGCGAATCCGGGAATTGGAACAAGGGACCGCACAAAAAATCCAACAGGCATATCGTGAGGGGGAAGCCGCGGGAGCGCAGCAGGCGGCGGCGCGGGTCCAGCCGCTGCTGGAGAAATTGGCGCTGACCATAGCGGAGGTTTCCGGCTTCAAGGCACAGTTCCGGAAAGAGGCGGAGCAGGACCTTGTAAAGCTGGCGATTTCTATTGCACGGCGGGTTCTGCACCGGGAGTTGACGGTGGACCCCGAGGCGCTCGTAGGGATTGTGCGGGTAGCTCTCAGCAGGATGGACACGCGCGACTGCCGCCGCGTACGGGTCAGCCCCGCGGACGCAGACGCCATCAAGGCCGCTTTAAGCCGGCTTGGGCCGGCTGTGAACGTCGAAGTGGCGCCTGACTCCCGTCTGGAGCGTGGGTCCGTCGTGTTCGATACTTCCCGTGGACAACTCGATGGGTCCATCGAAACGCAGCTTCAGGAAATCGAACGGGGGTTCACCGATCTGGTACGAAGATCATGACCTATCAATCCTGGAACGCCGAGCCTTATCTAGATCGCCTGGGGCGCATCAACACGCTTCGTGCAAGCGGAACCGTTACCGAACTGACAGGCCTGCTGGTGGAATCCGACGGACCCGCTGCCGCGATCGGTGACTTCTGCGAAGTCCGGACTTCAACCGGTAATCATATTCGCACGCAGGTAATCGGATTCCGGAATGGCCGTGTCCTTTCGATGCCGCTCGATGAGACCGGCGGGCTTCAACTCGGAGACACCGTCGTCGCCCGTGCGGATGAAGCGCGCGTGGAGGTGGGCAAAGGCCTGCTGGGGCGGGTGATCGACGGCTTTGGGAAGCCTTTGGATAGTGGTCCGGCGATTGCCGCGGAGGATCTTTATTCCCTTTATCGCGATGCGCCTGGTCCGCTCGAGCGGGAACATATCACCGAACCGCTGGTGACCGGCCTTCGCGTGATCGATAGCCTGCTGACTTGCGGAAAAGGGCAGAGAATCGGGATCTTCGGCGGCAGCGGCGTCGGGAAGAGCACCCTCCTCGGCACCATGGCGCGCAATCACTCGGCCGATGTGAGCGTCATCGCATTGATCGGCGAGAGAAATCGTGAAGTGCGCGGGTTCCTCGAGCACGAACTCGGCCCGGAAGGCTTGAAGCGTTCCGTTGTAGTTGCCGCTACCAGCGACCGTCCCGCGCCACTGCGGCTGAGGGCCTGCTTCGTTGCGCTCGCCGTCGCGGAGTACTTCCGCGATCAGGGCGCCAGCGTATTGTTGGTGATGGATTCCGTCACCCGTCTGGCGATGGCACAGCGCGAGATCGGACTGGCCGCGGGAGAACCGCCCAGCCAAAAGGGTTACACCCCATCTGTCTTTAACCTCCTACCAAGAGTGTGTGAGAGAGCCGGGAATTTTTCCTCGGGATCCATCACCGGTTTTTTCACAGTGCTGGTCGAAGGCGACGACTTTAATGAACCGATCTGCGACGCGGTGCGCGGCATACTCGACGGGCATATCATTCTCTCGAGGGATCTCGGCGCGGCGGGACACTATCCTGCCATTGACGTACTGAACTCCGTGAGCCGGCTCGCTTCGAGCCTCTCCACGCCCGAGCAGAAAGCGGCGGCACAGAAAATTCGGGAAGCGCTTTCCGCCTACCGGCGGGCCGAGGATCTGATCAATCTGGGAGCGTATACGGCGGGCTCCAACCCCAAGCTCGACGCGGTGATCCGCGCAAGGGAGCGCATGATGGATTTTCTCCGCCAGGACTCCGGCATGCATTCATCCAGAGAACAAACCATTGAACAGATGCAATCTGTTGCAGCTCTACTCTAAGCATGAAGCGATTTGAGTTCCGGTTGGAACGTGTGCGCGAGTTCAGGAGCGGACAGGTTAGTCTCGAGGAGTCAAAACTGCACGCGCTCCTGTCTGAAGTACAGGCTTTGGAAGCGGCGCGGGCCGAGTTGGACCAGCAGCGGTTATCCGAGGCACGTGCGCTGGTCTCTCTCGGCCGTGTGGAGGCTGCGGAACTGACAGCACTCGAAGCTTACCGGCTGGCGGCTATTCGGCGGGCCCATGATCTGGACCGCCGCACAGCCGTGTGCCGCGAACACGCCCAAGACCAACGCGCACGTGTTCTGGAAGCACGGCGCAAGATGAAGCTCCTGGACAGGCTGAAAGAAAAGGCGCTGGAGGAATGGCGTATCCAGGAGAATGCCGAAATCGAGAATGTCGCCGCCGAAGCCTATTTAGCTAAGTACGTCAGGGAACGTTAGTGTTCAACTGTTGAATCGAATTCCGGACACATTTATCGAACGTGCTCAAGGCAGCGGCTAGAGCGCCGGCTTGCACTTGGGCCTGCTCCCAGTTCTTCGACTCCACTGCTTCCCGTACCCCGGGCAGCGTCTTCGCGCCGTATCCGGTATAGAGGCCGGGAGCAGAATAGAGATGCTTGTACCACGGCCGTCCGGGCAGCCCGCCTTCCGTTGTGAGAGCCCGTTCCATGCCGAGCAGTGTGCGATTCAGATTGAGCAGTCTGGTGGATTCGGGAGGCCTGTTCTCCAGAGCTATCCGGAGCGTATGTTCGTACCGGGCTCCGTTATTTTCGAGGGAAGTCAGCACGGAGAGAACACCGCTCAAATCCACTTGGTGGTGTGTCTGTTTGGCAAGGTCATTTACGTTCCGGCGGACAGCTTTCGCCAGGGAAGAGGGATCGAACGGCAGCACATCAGCATCGGCGAGCCGCAGAATGGCTGTTCCCACGAGTTGAGCGAGCGCCTTACCGAACAGGAAATCCGGATCGCCGAACCTCTTGTACCAATCGAAAGAATCGTAAATCGAGTGATAGATTCCACCGGAGTCCGTGCCGGAAAACCCGAGATTCAAGCTTGCTACACCGGCGTGATGGACAAACGCAACATAGTCGGACCCGGCTCCGAGCGGACCCAGGCGGAAATCGGTATCGCGATCCGCACTCTGTTGACGATTCGACAGCAGCCGGTCGAGAACGCTTATACCACCTCCCGGATAATCGATGTCGCGGATCACCTCGCGCACAAAGCTCTCGAGCACCGGCGATCCACCGGCGCGGAATTCGCCCCGTCCGTTCGAGTCCGAATTGATGTAGACTGCGGCCTTATTCTTCAGCTCCTCCAGGTGCTTTTCCACCCATTCGGTAGAACCCACGAGGCCGAACTCTTCCCCATCCCAAAGAGCGAGCTTGATGGTGCGTTTGGGCTGCCATCCCTGGCTACGAAGCTGGGCCAGCGCCCGGGCGGTTTCGAGCAGCGCGGCGGCTCCGCTCGAAGGGTCCTGCGCGCCGTTTACCCAGGCATCGTGATGATTGCCATAGATGATCCACTGGTCTCGAAACTCGCTCCCTGGAATCGTCGCGATCACGTTGTATAAGGGACGTGTCGACCAGTCCGACTCCACTTGCAGGCGCACGGTTGCAGGCCCCGGGCCGAGGTGATACGTCAGGGGCAGGGCACCGCGCCACCCCTCCGGAACCACAGCACCCTCGAGATTTTCAAGCAGGGGCTGGGCATCGCGGTAGGAGATCGGCAGTACCGGAATTTTCATAATCGTGGTTGCTTCCTCGCGGCGCAGCCTTCGCGATCCGGGCTCTGAAGCCCAACCCGGCGAAAGTGGGTCGCCCACAGAGACCGGCATGTCCATTACACTCCCGCGCTGCACTCCATCGGGCGGCCGGAAAGCACCCTTGGGATATGTATCACCTTGGAAATAGCCGTCGTCCCGCGGATCAGAATAGATTAGGCAGCCAGCCGCCCCACGCTCCTGGGCCACTTTGGCCTTCGTGCCCCGCCAGCTCTTGCCGTATCGCGCGATGACGATCTTTCCCTTCACGTTGACACCCTGTTTATCGAGGTAGGCGTAGTCCTCCGGAATGCCGTAATTCACATAAACAATGGGTGCGGTAACGTCGCCCGAGCCGGAGTAAGCGTTGTAGGTGGGCAACTGGTTCGTATCTGACGAATCCGCATCCTGCGGAATAGCAGGCTCCTGTAACCTGGCAGTGTAGCGCGCCGGTGAAACCATCTCCAGGTGGCGCGACGTGGGATAGGGCAACAGTGCTTCAAACACTTCGATTTTTGCGTCGAGACCCCACTCCCGCATCAGGCCGAGTGTGTACTCCGCCACCTGTTTAGAAGCAGGAGACCCGGCGTGGTGTGGCTCCAAAGATATTTTCCGGAGGGAGGTCCCCACGCGCCCCGGTTCGGGAATGCTCCGGAGCCGGCGCTCCCACTCAACCAGCTTTCTTGTGCTGCCCGAAAACCCACGGAACGTCGGCTGTGCCGAAAGGGGTAGAAGAATGAGTGCCGTTATCAGTATCTTTCGCATGTGTCTACCGTGTTCTTTAAAAGCCGGCGGCGGCGCTGTCCGGAGCAGGGGCCGAGTTCAGGAACGCGAGAAATTCACCGGTGTCGCGCGTCAGGCCCGCAAACGAGGCAATCGTTTTCCCACCGGCGTCGAGGATCGCATAATAGGGGATTGCAACGGTCGAAAATCGGGATTCCTGTAGTTTCTGATTCGCTTCGGACTCCGCGTCCGTCCCATCGGTATAGAGCTCTACAAGAACGAAGTCCTTCAGGCGGGTGGCGATCTGCGGCCGGGTGAACATGTTCGCCTTCATCCAATGGCAATTGGTGCAGGCATAGCCGGTGAAATTCACGAAGACCGGTTTGTTCTCGCTTTTAGCGCGGTCCAGAGCCTCGCGATACTGATTTTTCATCCAGGCCAGGTCCTGAGCCGCGCCCGGTGCAGCCAGTCCGCTGCCGGCGGACGGAGGCGGAACATACGCGTCCAGTTCCCCCAGCCGCGCACCGAATATCCCAGGAATGAGGCTGATCGCGAAGATTAGCAGCGCTGCTGCCGTCAGTAGACGTCCAGCCCCCAAAGAATCTTCCGGACGCACCCCCTCCATTCGCAAAAGGCCCAGCAGGTACAAGCCTGCCAGGGCGAACAGGACGACCCAAGCACTCAGGAAACGCTCGCGCGTGAGCAGGTTCCATTGCAGCACCTGATCGACGTTGCTGATGTACTTGAGCATCGCGGCGAGAATGACAAATCCCAGAACAACCTTCACCCGCGCGAGCCATCCTCCACTCTTGGGCATTCGTTGCAACAACGCAGGGAACAGGGCGAGGAAAAAGAACGGCGATGCGAGCCCGGTGGCAAACGCGGCCATTCCGAGCAGCGGCTGTATTCCTCCGCTCTGAACCGATGCGGCCAGTAGCGTGCCAACAAACGGACCTACACAGGCGAACGAAGTCAGCGAGAACGTCAGCCCCATGAGCAGTGTTCCCAGCAGGCCCCCGCGTTGCGAAGCCCGGTCAAGACGGGTCAGTACGTTCGACGGAATCGTAATCTCGAACGCGCCAAGCAGGCTCAGGCCGAAGATCAAAAACACGGCGGCGATAAACGTATTCACCCACGGATTCGAACCCAACTGCACAACGCCGAAAGGTCCGAGAATCGCCGTCGTGAGCAGCCCCAAGCCGGAGAAGAGCACGATGATGCCCAGTGCGAACACGCCTGCCTGAACGATGCTTTCCCTCCGGGTCGCCGCCTCTTTCTTCAGAAAAAAAGACATCGTGATGGGGATCATCGGGAAGACGCACGGCGTGAAAATGGCGGCAAGCCCCAATCCGAAGGCGACCAGCAGAAACGTTCCGAACGGCTGCGGTTCACCTCCGGCTGCCGAAGGTGGCGGCGCCGGAGTCTGAGCGGAAGATGACGCTCCGGATGACGGCTCCGAGTGTCCGCCGGGAATCGCTATTCGCGCGGGCTGAGCGGCGGGATCTATAGTGAGCCTGGCTGTAACGGTATTCCGCCTGGGAGGCAGGCACTGCTTGTCGTCGCAGGCCTGGTATCTGATTCCGGCGGCCAGTTCCACAGAGCCGCCGGGCGCGTCACCGGCAATAGTGGCTACGATCAAAAAAACAGCTTTGCCGTCAAATGTTTCCGTCTCAGTGTCAAAGTTGGGGTCGAGCTTTCGCACTGGCGCGGGTTGATAAACCTTGAAGCCGGCGATGGCCGGATTTTTTGCAAGGCTGATGGTGGTTGCGATGGGCGGCCGGGGCGTGGTGAGAGAGTAGAGGTGCCATCCGGCATCCATAGCGGCCGTCAGGCGTAAAGCAACCTGCCCGCCCGGGGGAGCGCTGGAGGGCTCCAGCGTGAGACTCCACTGGACAGGATTCAGCTTTTGCGCAAACCCTGGCGCCGCCAGGAACGCCAGAGCCAGCGGCGCCGCAATGGCACGTGACAACTTCACCTCAATCCGCTCTCGCCGCTGCTTGCCAGCGGCTCAATTCCTGCTCGATGCGCCGGTTGACGTTTCCGGACGCAAATTCGGCCGCTACGCGAATTGCATTTTTGATGGCGTTCGCGTTCGAGCGCCCGTGACAAATAATGCAAACGCCCTTCACCCCTAACAGAGGTGCACCGCCGTATTCCGAATAATCCACACGCTTCTTGAAATCCGCGAAGCCCGCTTTCGACAGCACGTAGCCGATCTTTCGGGTGATGGTGGCTTCCAGCGATTCCTGAAGCATGTGCTTGATGACATCCACCAGGCCTTCACTCACTTTCAGGGCGACATTGCCGATGAAACCATCGCAAACGATCACGTCCGCCGTGCCTGTATAAACATCGCGCCCCTCCACATTGCCGATGAAGTTCAGCCGCAGAGTCTTCAGAAGGGGCGTAGCTGAACGGGTCAAGTCGTTCCCTTTGTGCTCTTCCTCACCGATCGAGAGAAGGCCGACGCGCGGGCTCTCGGTACGGAAAATCACCCGGGAATAGATTTCGCCCATGACCGCGAACTGGGCTAGCATCTGAGGCGAGCAATCGACATTGGCTCCCACGTCCACCATTACCGCCGGCGTGCCCTTCAAAGTGGGAAATGCGGAGGCAAGCGCGGGGCGATCCACTCCCGGGATCATCCCCTGTACCATTTTGACGGTAGCCATGATGGCGCCGGTGTTGCCCGCCGAGACGACGCCGTCGGCGATTCCTTCGCGAACCAGCCGCGAGGCGATGCGGATGGAGCTATCGCGCTTCGTACGAACGGCACGAGCAGCGCTATCGTCCATGGTCACGCGTTCGCTCGCATGATGAATTTCAACCGACAGATGGCTCACTCCATCGTGTTGGGCCAGTTCCCGTTGGAGCAGATCTTGCTGCCCAACGAGGATGACGCGGATTCCCAGACTTCTGGCGGCGCGAATGGCCCCTTCAACCTCGGTTCTTGGGGCATGATCGCCGCCCATTGCATCAACAGCGATGGTCACCATGGGGGAGAGCGGTTCTCGGGTGGATTATTCTTCAGCGACTTCGACGATCTCGCGACCCTTGTACTTGCCGCAATGGGGGCATACACGATGCGGCAGTTTCGGTTCATGGCAGTTCGGGCACTCGGCGTGAGAAGAAACGCGCAGCGAGTCGTGTGCCCTCCGGGTAGAGGTGCGGCGTTTTGAATGTCTGCGTTTGGGGTTTGGCATCTATAATCCTTCCAGTCTCAAGTATTCACGGCTTCTGCTGCTTCAACTCCCGCAGCGCCGCCCATCGGTCGTCCAGTTTCTTTTCGTGGCATCCGCATGCGGCGATGTTACGATTTCCGCCGCATACCGGACAGATGCCCTTACACGCTTCGTCACAGATCCGCTGCATGGGCAGCGACAGCAAAATCTGCTCGCGCATGATGTCCTTCAAGTCCAAGCCGCCTTCTTCATAAAAGCCGATCTCGGACTCGTCTTCGTCCAACGCCTTCTCATCTCCGGCCGTCTCTTCCGACGGCCGGTAGAAAAGGTCAAACTCGCTTTCCAGGGGAAACGGCGCTGGTTCAAGGCAACGGTCGCAATCGGCCTCCATACCCACCGAAAGCCGTCCTCGCACGCGTATCTCCTGCGTGACGCCCATCAGCTCCGCCGAACCTTCTACCTGCAGCGGCGTAATCTGGCGGAGTTTTCTATCATGAAACTCGATCTCCCCAGGAGGGAAAGTGACGTCGAAACGCACTTTCCTGGCTTCCATTTCCTTGACACTTAGGAACAACACACACCTCTTGGCAAGATGCTTGGGGCGTTAGCTATTATTATAGCCGCAAATCACCGTTCCACCCGGCCCCGGACAACACGCGGCAGGCAGCGGCCGATTCCAAGATCCCAGGCGGCTGCTCCGAGTACTCCTCCCAGCATCGGTCCCGCAATGGGCACCCAAAACGCCCAGGTGCCATCAGTCAGTCCATTATTACGAAAGCCGGCGAGAACCGTGAAAATCCGCGGACCGAAATCGCGCGCGGGATTAATCGCATACCCGTGCATGCCACCGAAAGACATACCGATCACGACGACAATCAATCCGATGAGCAACGGCATCAGGTCTGCGGCGCCCTGCTGGTTGTTTTCATCGGTGAGGGCGAAGATCAGGAACAGCAATAATGCGGTGCCGATGACCTGGTCTAAAAAGCCCGCCGCCGGAAAGTCTCCAAATGCCGGAAACGTGGTGAAGATCGCGGCAGTTCGCTCCAGGTTAGGATCAACGCGTTCAAAGGCCGGGCGGTAGTTCCAGAATACGAGGGCGGCAGCGGAAAACGCTCCTGCGGTCTGTGCCATCGAAAAGGGCACTACTTTTCGCCATGGAAATCCTCTGAACAAGGCGAGCGCGACGGTAACGGCCGGATTCAGATGTGCTCCGCTAATGCGGCCCGCCACGTAGATACCCATCGTCACGCCGAGACCCCAGGCAATAGTGATGTTTGTGAAGCCCCCTTTGACGACTTCGCCCGGCACACCGGTGCCGAATAGCAAAACCATCGCCACTACACCGTTTCCAAAGAGGATCAAAACGGCGGTACCTGCGAACTCCGCCGCCAGCTCTGCAAAGAGATTGGCCTGTTTCATGGGTTCAGGTTCGGAAAATAAGGTCAGTCTCCACGAAAGGCGCCGGCGAGCTTCTCGAAAGTAACTTTTATGTCTTCCGGGAGCACGCGAGTTTCCCCAACGGTGGTCATGAAATTGGCATCACCGCACCATCTTGGAACAACGTGCATGTGCAAGTGCCCCGCCACTCCGGCGCCGGCGCACTCTCCGAGGTTGATCCCCATATTGAGCCCCTCGGGTTTATAAACAGTCCGGAGGTGTTTCTCCGTAAGTCTCGCCAGCCGGATCATCTCTGTAGCGATCTCGTCGGATGCGTCCTGAAGAGTGGCGATGTGTGCGTACGGCGCGATCATCAGGTGCCCGGCAGTGTAAGGAAAAAGGTTCAGGATGACGAAAGTCCGGCTGGCGCGGTAGACAATGAGGTTCTTCCGGTCGTCCTGCTCCGCTGGTTTGTCGCAGAAGAGGCAGCCGCGCGAGGTCTCAGCCTTGCTGACGTAGTTGAACCTCCAGGGGCTCCATAACCGGTCCATACGCTGGCGCGCTATATTCCATGCGGTGTTTCTTCAGCCGGCGCGGGGAGCGGTGCCACTTCGGCGGCGCCCGCTTCGGCGGCTGCCGATTCGTTCACCAGATCCTTAAGCTCTTTGCTTGGTTTGAAATACGGGATGCGCTTGGATGGAACTTCCACCCGGGCGCCTGTTTTCGGATTGCGTCCGATCCTCGGCTGCCTCTGACGGGTCCGGAAGCTTCCGAACCCGCGGATCTCGACCTTGTCTCCGGTGCGCAGCGAACGCACGATGCTGTCGAAGATAGCCTCGACAATTACCTCCGAATCCTTGCGGGTCATCTCGACAACTCTCGAGACCTCCTCAATCAGATCCGCTTTGGTCATTCCGTCATCTCCTTAGGTGTTATTGATTCGCCGGGAATGGATTCTGCCGTGAGGCGCATTCAGCGCCCCTCACCCTGTTCCTTCAGGTTCATGACCTCCTCGATGGTCATAGTTGCGGCAGCGGCCTGGCGCTGGTAATCCTCGAGCCGAACTCTCTCCTCGTCGTCCGCCACAGCACGGATGCTAAGGCCGATCTTCTTTTCGGCCTCGTTCATTTTGATGATCTTGAAATCGAATTCCTGGCCGATGGGAACCGGTGGCTCATCCTTCCGCCGGTCGGCCGCTCCCGGAGTCTCAGAGTTATGACAAAGGCCTTCGACGCCGGGGCTCAATTCGACAAACACTCCGAAATTAGCGGAGCGGCAGACGACTCCGCGCACGATGTCGCCTACCTGGTGCGAGCGGAAGAATGTTTCCCAGGCGTCCGGTTGCAGTTGCTTCACCCCCAGGGAGAGCCGGCGATTCGACGCGTCGATGTTGAGAATCACAGCCTGCACAAGTTGGCCCTTTTTCAGGATTTCCGATGGATGCTTGACTCGCTTCACCCAGGAAAGATCGGAGATGTGAACGAGACCGTCTACGCCCTCCTCTATTTCGATGAAGGCGCCGAAGTCGGTCAGTTTGCGCACACGTCCTTCCACGAGGGAACCGACGCTGTAGCGGTCCGCGACCGTCGTCCAGGGGTCCGCTTCGAGTTGCTTGATGCCCAGTGAAATGCGGCGCTCCTTGGGTTTTACCTCCAGAACGACCGCTTCCACCTGGTCGCCTACCTTCACAACGCGGCTCGGATGCTTCATTCGCCGCGACCACGTCATTTCGGAGATGTGAATCAGGCCTTCGACGCCGGGTTCGAGCTCAACGAAAGCACCGTAGTCGGTAATACTTACTACACGGCCGATCACGCGTGATTCGAGAGGATACCGGCTCTCGATATCTTCCCAGGGATCGGGGACCAACTGCTTCAACCCGAGCGATATGCGCTCTTTCTCGCGGTCGAACTTCAGGATTCTGACGGTGATCTCATCGTTCACATTCAGGATTTCCGAGGGATGACCCACACGGCCGTACGACATGTCGCTCACGTGAAGGAGTCCGTCGATGCCGCCCAGATCAATGAAAGCGCCGTAGTCGGCCAGGTTTTTGACCGTTCCCGTGACGATAGCGCCCTCATAAAGATGGTCCAGCGCCTGCGTCTTGCGGGTGCGCAGTTCTTCCTCCATGGCCAGCTTTCGCGAGACCACGACGTTGCCCCGGCGGCGGTTGAGCTTGACAATCTTTATCGGAATATCCTGGCCGATGAGAGCATCCAGGTTATGCAAAGGGCGGATGTCTGCCTGCGATCCCGGCATGAACGCCTGAACTCCCACATCCACCGACAGGCCGCCTTTGATGCGGCCCAGAACGCGTCCGGCCACGAGAAGCCCTTCGCGATAGGCTTTTTCCAGATTGTCCCAGGCGCGAATACGAGTGGCCTTATCGTGCGAAAGCAGAATGTAACCTTCCACTTCGGCGCTGCGGTCCACCATGACGTCGATGACGTCGCCTGTTTGAACGCTTATGCTGCCATCCGGAGCGCGAAACTGCTCGATGGGTACGAGCCCCTCTGATTTGTATCCAAAATCGACGATCACTTCGTTTTCGGTTACCTTCAGGACGGTACCCTGCAAAATCTCGCCTTCGGAGGGTGGCGAGAAATGACTGTAGTCATCGATGAGTTGTTCGTAGTCTGGTTCCTCGGGCCGAACGGTAGGATCCGTACGCCCCTCATCCTGATTGCCGGCCATAGCCAATTCTCCGACCCGTCGATCGTTCAAGGCCTGGGAAGCTGGTGACTGCGCCGGATGCGGTACCACGTATGTCAACCTGATCGAAGCGCTCCAGGCACCACCATGCGGCAGACATACCTTCAGTTCCTGGCCCGCGCCTGAATTTCTCACCACCAAATACTACAAGCCATTGATAGATCAGTACTTCAGCAATATAGCGGACACCGGTAACGATGTCAACCGCAAGGGGGTGCGCCGCGCAGCGGGTAGAGTTATGGGTACTAAACGCGGCCGCCCCAACCCTTCCGCATCACTTCAGGTGGCGGTCGAACCAGGCGAACGCATCATCCTGCATTGCGAGATTAAAAATGTGCGGCACGTCGTAGAAACGCGAAGTAAAAGCGTCTTCCGCTCCGGCTTTTTTGTAGATGGCCGCAATTTTCGTCACCGAGTCTTTCATGCCGGCTGGCGGAAAAAGCCCGTCACGGCTACATTGCAGCACCATCAAGGGTTTGGGCGCGCGCAATGCCACAACGTCGGGAAAATCCAGGTTCGCGTGTACCGCCGGGATGAAGTGGACGAAGGAATGTGTGTCCATATGGCGCTGGATCATCGGCCGCACCGTTGACATGAAGCCGGCCACACATCCAGCCCGGATGCGGTCATCCAGTCCTGACAGCAGCAATGAGCGATACCCGCCAAGAGACACACCGACACAACCGATTCTGTCCGGGTCGATCTCGGGACGCGTCGTCAGATAGTCTACGGTTCGCATGTCGTCCCAGGCGACGATGCCCGGCCAGGTCATTCCCGCATACATCAGCGACTTGACGATCGTCGATTCTTTCCGCCGGCACTTTGCATTCAGGTGTTCAACGTCCTGAATGCTATAGCGGGAGCGCTCCCAGCCGTAGCCCGCGTCTTCAGGCATCATCAGCCGCCGCTCGCCAAACGGAAAGGCGTCGATCGTGATCACCGCATAGCCACGGCGCACCAGGGCGGTTGCAGTTGGCCTGCCGGCATAGTTCTCCTTGTGGTACTTGACCATGGCGGGATGATTCGTGCCAAAATCGATCACTTTCTCTTTGCCGAACAGAAACATGCCTCCGTGCGAATGCAGATCGACAATCGCTGGAACACGGCCTTTGGCATTACCCGGGAGGTGCAGATAGGCGGCGATGCGGAAATCGGGTGTGGTCGAAAAAACAATTTTTTCACGAATGAATTCGCCAAGGTCGCGGCGGTCCACCACCTCTGCCTTGGGATCGATGCGCGGGGGTGTGTAGCCAAATGCATTCAACAGGATTTTGCGGCCCTCTGTCTGGTACTCTTCTACGGATTGAAAACGATCGCTGAGAAAAGAATGCGAGTAATCACGGCGGGCGGCGAGCCGCTCCATACTTGGGTAAAGCGAGCCGGAATCGGCCGGGATGGGACGCATGTCCACCGGTTGGTCGGGTGGAGCGCCGGTCCCGGCGGTGGCCGCGGATGCCCCGGCGGGAAGCCACCCCAGTAAAGAGAGCGCCTCGCGCCGTCGCAGAAAGGGTCCGTTTCGCATAATCCTAGCGTATCGGGATTGGCTGTTCCGGTGTAACGGCGGCCGCGGGGTTACCCTCGAATTATGGTGCTCCGTGTCACCGCCCTGAGCAAGAGTTACGGTGATGTTGCGGCCGTGGACCGCATTTCATTCCATGTCAGACGCAATGAGATCGTCGGGCTGTTGGGTCCCAATGGCGCGGGGAAGACGACCACCATTAACATGATCCTCGGGGTGCTCGAACCCAGCGGAGGGAGTATCGAGATCCAGGGCCTGAATTTGGCGCGGCGGCGCCGGCAGGCCTTGGCGCGCACGAATTTCGCAGCCGTATACTCACCCCTGCCCGGCAACCTTACCGTATACCAGAACCTGCGCGTCTTCGGGCTTATCTACGGCATCAGCGATGCGGCAAGACGAATTGAAGCGCTGCTCGAAGAGTTTGATCTTCAGCGATTCCGGAATGTGCGATGTGGCGTGCTCTCTTCCGGCGAACAGACGCGAGCCTCGCTGGCCAAAGCCATGCTCAACAACCCGGATCTGCTGCTGCTCGACGAGCCGACCGCATCCCTCGATCCATCTACGGCGCGGGAGGTGCGGCGGAAGATCCGCGCGGTCGCCACACACGGCAAAGGTGGAGCGCTGTGGACCTCTCACAATATGTATGAGGTGGAGGACGTCTGCCACCGAGTGCTATTCCTGTCTCGCGGCAGAATCCTGCTGGAAGGCGATCCCAAGACGCTGCCACGCGAGCACGGCAAAGAAAATCTCGAAGAGCTGTTCATCACCGTGGCGCGCGAACCGCTCTCGCTTGAGGAACGCTGATCGGGATGGCCTTCAAACGCATTGCCGCCATTGTCCTGCGCTACTTCTACCTTGTGCGCGGCAGTTTCGCGCGCTTCCTTCCATTGTTTGCATGGGTGGCCGTCGATATCATCCTCTGGGGATTCATCAGCCGGTACCTGAATACCGTGGCCGCGCCCGGCTTCAATTTTGTCCCCGCCCTGCTGGGAGCCGTATTGTTGTGGGACTTCTTTATTCGTGTGATGCAGGGTGTCACGACAGCGTTCTTCGAAGATGTCTGGTCGCGGAACTTCCTCAATGTCTTCGCAACGCCTCTTTCCATATGGGAGTACTTGGCGGGGCTGGTGGTATCCACTACCACTACCAGCGCCATCGGGTTAGCCGTAATGCTCGCGATGGCGAGTGCCATCTTCGGCCTGCCGCTCCTCATCTATGGTTGGCTGGCCGTGCCGTTCCTGCTAGTCCTGTTTCTGTTCGGTATCGCGCTCGGTATCGTGGGTGCGGCGATCGTGCTGCGGCTGGGACCGGCGGCGGAATGGTTTGTCTGGCCCATTCCCGCGCTGGTTTCACCTTTTGCCGGCGTCTTCTATCCCATTTCCACACTTCCCGGCTGGATGCAATCCATCGCACGCCTGCTGCCTCCCTCGTATGTATTCGAGAGCCTGCGGTCCATCCTCTCCGGTGGTGGCGCGCCGGTTTCGATGCTGTTTTGTGCCGGCGGACTGGTGTTGTTCGATGTCGCCCTGTCATGTTGGATCTTTGCCCGCGTGTACCGCCATGCGGTGCGCACGGGCCTGATCGCGCGCTACAGCGCGGAAAGCATCACTTGATACAAGCCATCAGAGGTCAGCGCTCAGTTTCAGCTAAACCGTTTGGCTGATCGCTGATGGGTGATAGTTGAAAGCTCTACGGTTTAAGTAGCGGCCTGATCCAGAAGCTTTCTTTCCAGGCGCCGCGCGCGGACACGGTCTGTAACAGGTCCTTGTGCACGCCCTTGTGTGCCAGATTGAAGCCGTTTGTGATGCCTGTCATCGGCTCGAAGCAGATAAAGTCGCGTCCGGGCGGCGCATAAACAATGCCAACCGTATATTTCGGTCCGAACTCCACCGAGATCCCCGATCCGGCGCCGTCGTCAACTCGAAATTCGGCGCGCCCCTGCGCATTCCGGCCGAGGTTGACAAAAATATCATCGAGCGGCGTTGTGGCAAGGCTCACCGGGTTTTGAAACGAGACCCGGCGTGTCTCTCCGGTGGGCACCAGTGTATCGGACAGCACCGCCGATTCGCGCGCGGGTACGTGCGCTTTCCACAGGTGGCGCGGCACACCGGGCAATTGGTAATAGGTATGGAAGCCGATGACCAGCGGCATCGGTTGCTCGGACTCGTTCGCAATGCGGGTCTGAACTTCGAGAACTCCACCCGTGAGCCGGTACGTCATCTCAATGGTATGCGCGAAGGGAAACTGCGCCATCCACTCGGGATGGCGCCAGAACTCGAGCTTGCTGGTGACTTCGGCCGCGTCTTCGCCGGCCTCCAGATCAACCACATTCCAGGCCGCAAATACCAGCAGTCCGTGAATCGGCTGTTTTCTTTGATCGTGACGGAAGTTCTCGAGATGAGGGTTGAGAAGGAATTTCCTGCCGTTGGCCCAGTATGCCTCCTGATCGATGCGGTTGGCCCACGGTGCGAGAAACGGGTTGCCTGCCTGAACCGGTTTCGCTTTGAGTTCTGCGGGACTGCCGTAAGGAAACCAGAGAATGTTCTTCCCCCCGCACTTTCATTTCATAGGCGTTGTTTCCCAGCGAGGGAGCGATGGAGACCTGTATATCACGAGCCACGTCGCGGAGGCGTACAATCTCCACCGAATCCACCGTCAGACGTTCGGCGGAATAGTTCTGGGCTGGGGAAAGAGAAGTCATGAGAAAGGCGATCAGGAAAGCGTACCGGCAGGAACCATTCATCAGTTCACAAAAATGGGCGCCGTCTTGTCGTGACAGGATCACCCGAGGGGAAGGTGCGTTCGCCTCCGGCGGACTGGATTCCTGCAACCGATCCCAATGATTGAACATTCAAAGCTCCCACGGCGTTTGCAAACCTGGCGGCGTCTTCAGGTCCCACCCCATAATGCAGCGACGCAAGAAAGCCTGCTGTAAAACAATCTCCCGCGCCGGTTGTGTCTATTGCATTGACCTCGAAGGAGGGCGCATGGAAGCTAAAATCGGCCGACTCCGCGTAACATCCACGCTCCCCGAGTTTGACGACGACGGCAGCCGTGCCGCGATCGAGGAAGAACCGGGCGGCGGATTCAGGCTCCGAGGCGCCGCTCAGGTGGCGAGCCTCGTCCTCGTTCACGAACAAGACGTCCAGGTGCGGCAAAAGTGGGCCGGCCACGTTGAGCCACTCGCCCTTTGCATCCCAACCGGTATCGAGCGATGTCGTCATACCCCGGTCCAATGCGTTGCGAAGTGTCTCCACCGCCGTACGGCGGAGCTTGGGCAGCGCAAAAACGTTTGCCATGTGGAAGTGTGAATAGTTGTCAGAAACCTCGTCGAACGAAGCGGGATTTTCGAATGCCATGGAGCTGACACCAGGCCGGTGCAGAAAGGCGCGCGCCCCATCGGAACGCACCAGGGCAACCGTGGTGGCGGTCTGTTCTTCCAGGCGCTCGATGCGGGAGATATCGGCTCCGGCGTCCTTAAGCAATGCAATCATCCGCTCTCCGGCCGTGTCGTTTCCGGCAGGTCCGATGAGACCGGCGGGTACCCCGAGCCGCGCGAGAGTGAAGGTGGTATTAGCCCCGTTTCCGCCTATGCTCTGTCCGATGGAGTCCACCCATGTTGTGGCGCCCCAGGCGAAGGTGTCCACCGCGTTGACGAGAATGTCAAAAACAATGTTGCCGCAGCACAGAACACCGCTCGGCGAGGGGAGAGGCAATCAGGAACCTCCGGCGACGCTTTCAAGAAAAGAACGCTCGATGGGCCACTGCCCATATACAATGCGGTCGTCCCGGCGGAATACCCCGGCCGTTAGAACGCCACTCAGGTCGTTCGGGTTGGGGGTCTGGTCGCTTCTTTGAATCAACTTCCGGAGTACGTCCGTGACTTTCTCGAGCTGAGCGCCCAACACCACCGCATCTTCCGGCGTCCGGCAAACGACACGCATACGCGCCTGAAATTGATTGCCCTGCGGATTCAGAGACACAGTGATGTGTTCGGCGTTCTCGAGCGCCTTCGCGAATAATCGCGTTCCGGGCGGAAGTGAACCTGAATTGCCAAGGGCGCGGGGAGAGGCGATGGCCCAGACCGGCGCCCCGGGCACTTCGGGGTAAGGCTGTTCGCTGTCGTTCTCGGCCAAACGGCGGGCTTCATGCTGATCGGGTCCGACGGTCATGGCCAGCACTCGCGAGCGAAGCGGCATAAAAGAAATGTAACGTCCGGAGGAACTGGCATTCATATAGCAGAGACCGTTCTGGCAACTGCCGCCTTCCTGTATGGCATACTGCTTCAGTGAATTCCAGTCAAAACGGCCCTTGATGAGGTAATAGTTTTTTCCGTCCCGAAAACCGGCGAATACGGCGTCGAGGTCCGTGCGATAGTCGAAGCCCGTGCGTTCAACAAACTTCCGGTAATCGTCCTCTTCGACCATTTTGGAGCCGGCCAGCATATCCAGAATTCCCGCGCGGCGCATGCTCTTGAGATCGACAAATATGGTGAGGGACGTATTTTCCGGCAGATGTGCAAAGAGCTCCGCATCGCTCAGATCCCTGTGGGACCGGTGATAAAACATCACTCCTATAAGAGCGGTGCACAAAAGCACGACGCCCAGCATCAGTTGCCAGGGACCAAAACGGTAGTGCATTACATCATCAGGTTAGCGCAGCGGCGTGTTCAAGCGGTTTCAACCGCCTAACTGAGCTAGCTACTTCGCGGTGCAAAATAGCGCTCGGGAACGACCACCTCTGCCGGCGGAGGTTCTTGGCAGACACAATTCCGAGTAGTTCCGGGGCGCGCCCCGCCCGGACGCTCGGGCGGGTGGCCGCCGCCGG
>CAADGY010000214.1 GCA_900696665.1 uncultured Acidobacteriota bacterium | reverse complement strand
GGGAGTTCGTCCGTGGCGAGCCGGCCATCTTTGTTGGCGTCGTGTTTGGCTAGGAGATCGTCAAAGTCAGGCGGCGGGATGACATTCTCCCGGTTGCCCATCACACCGGTGCCGGTGAGCAAGATCACCCCCTCGCCCACCGCTGGCGTCGAGCAGGAACTCATCGGGGTGCCGGACAACCACCACACGTTGCTGCCGGTCAAGGCATCGAGGACGTTGAACTGAGCGAAGGACCTGACGCCGACCACGGCGCGTCCATTTTCGCGCCAGGTAATGGGTGTGGCCCAACCATCCGCGTAACACGCGTCGGCAGCTTTCCAAACGGTTTCCCCGTCCTCGCAACGCACGGCCAACATGCAAGGCCCTGTCTCGGCTTGCACCCGGACCACGAGCCATTCACCCAGAAGCGCGGGCGAGGTTCCGGCCCCGAAATCCACCTTGGCGGCTGGTAAAGCCTTGCTCCAGGCGACGCTGCCTTCGACTGAATAGGCCACCAGGCCATACGCCGGGAAGTGGACGAACACGCGCCTGCCATCGGTCGCAGGCGACGCGTTGGCCGGACTGCTGACCTCATGCACTTTCTCGATTTCGTGTGGCGGCGCATCCTTGCGCCACACGACCTTCCCAGTCTTCCGGTCAAGGCAGAGGGTCTCCAGCTTCTGGGCTGCTTGATCGAACGCGGTAACGAAGATCCGGTCACCCCAGATGCACGGCGAGGACACGCCCGAAGGCAGTGGCGTCCTCCAGAGCAGTGCTTTGTCCGGTCCGAACTCGACAGGCGGTTTCTCTGCATCCGCCACACCTTGAGAATTCGGCCAGCGAAACTGCGGCCAGTTCGCCGGCGACGAGGCTGCGGCGTGGTTGGCCAGGAGCAGGAGGCAGATGAGGGAGAGAATTCTCCAAATGATTTGCGCCTTGCATCCACGCACCGTAGCAGCCGAAGTGAGTCGGCTCTGACTTTTCTCTACCAATAAGAGTTTGAGACCTCTCACGTCGTCGCCTGCCAGGTTCGTGGGTAGCTTCCATGTCCAACTGCGGACGCGCATCGGGACCAAGAACTTCACGAGGTCGCGCCAGCGTCTTGGAGTGCGGTGGGTGAGGGGCGAGGGCACACACCGCTTTGGCTTCCGATGTCTTCTCGCGCCCGAAAGCGGTGTCAGCCCCATTCCCCGCCAGCCACCGCACTCCAAAACCTGTTGGTGCTGCGCACGGTTCGTGGAAAGCTTCGACGATTGCAAATCCGCAGATGTCAGCCATGAACCGCAATTGGATTGGAGCGCGGCGTTTACGCCACTTCCGTGTACCCATGCGATCGTGCGTTGAAGCGGCATGAATGCCGCGCTCCAAGTCCGGTTCATGAAGAAACTCCAGATGGTTGCGATGTCTGTTTTCATGATTCACTCCGTTTTCGGTTACCAATTACTCCGGGCTGGTTTTGGCCTGAACATGACCACCTGCGTCACTGCGCCAGGCGGAAGAAGCGGCTGCCGGAGGCCATGTTGACCGTGATGGATTTGGTTGTGCCGTCGTCGTAGGGCTCGTCGGTGTGTTCGTGTTCATGGTTCAGTTGCCTTTCAAGCGATAAAACCGCATCGCCGGCGAATTGGTGGGCGTATCGGTGAACTCGATCCGGTTGGTCGAGGCGGGTTGGGTGATGAGATCGCTCCAGTCAGCGAGGTTTTCCGACGATTGGAGCGTGTAGCTGCGGCCCGAGAGGGCGTTGGCAATAAGGTGTGTCGTGCCGTTGGTATGGCGCACGTTGGATGCGATGCGCAAAGGAAGTTCCATTCGCACGCGACCGAGGCCATATCCGTTTGCGAAGTAAAAGGTGCCACCCCCGAACCAGCCCCAGAGCGGCCACACGCCACCCAAGTCAACGAGCGTTCCTTCAAAACTCGGATCGCGGGTGCCGTCGGAATTCAGAATGATTGGAGGCGTGACTTTTGTTCCGTTGAACTTTTCGTAGTTGCCGCCCACCAAGAGTCCGCCATCAGGAAGCTGCCGAAGTGGGAAAGGCTGGCCAGGGTCAGTCGGGGCGAGGGCGCCGACGAAGCCCTGCCCGGTTTGGTAGCTTGAATCAACGGAGCCATCCGGGTTCAGCCGCACGATGCTGTTGCGGACCTGTCCGTTGTAAGTCCGGAAGATTCCGCCAACGATCAGTTTGCCATCGGGTTGCTCGAACACGGGACCGAGGCTGCTAACATTGTTGAAGGCATTGAAACCAACGGCCGTACCGACAACAAATCCCGGGTCCAGCGATCCGTTGTGATTCAGACGGTAAAGCCTCCTGGAGGTGGTTTGAGGCGAAGTGACTAGCAACTGGCCGTTCGATAACGAATGAAGAAAATACAGGACAAGATTTGCCGGAGGAATGAATGTTGTAGCGAGCGATCCATCACTGTTCAGCCGGCGGAGGTTTCCCGGGACCCCGAATGTTTCCACCCATAATTGGCCACTGGGCAACAAGCGGACCGACCCGGATACGTTCGCTGGCGCGTTGAAGGCGGTATCGAGGGTGCCGTTGTTGTTGAGCCGAAAAAGCCAGGGCATTGTCTGGCCATTGAGCTGCGGCGGAACTGACGGGTCGCTCACCAGAATCTTGCCATCAGGCTGGGGGATCAACTCGAAGCTTCCCCCGCTGCCGCTCGAAAGACTCGGAAAAGCCTGATCCTGCGAACCGTCGGGACTCAACAGATAACGCAGGCGATAGCCCAGGAAGGCGCTTCCACTGTGTTCCGAGTCCCATACGAGCAGTTTGCCATCGGGCATGACGGCGGTCCTGCGATCCAAAAGAAAGCCGTTTGGTGTCGAAGGGAAACTATCCCGGATCGGATAGGTGGGATCAACCAATCCATCCGGGTTGATACGGACCAGT
>CAADGY010000213.1 GCA_900696665.1 uncultured Acidobacteriota bacterium | reverse complement strand
CTGCCTGTGCTGCCTTCAGGTTTTTCGCGTGATTTTTTGCTCCTGGTCGAAGGGTGGGCCAAAGATCGCGACGCGAATACAGCGTTTTCGCAGACCGTGGAGCCGCTGCCATTCCGCGGCATGAGTGCCTATCCCTATCCGCCGGTGGAACGATATCCCGATACACCTGGCCACAGCGCCTACCGGCGGGAGTACAATATTCGGCCAGCACGACAGCTTCTACGCCCACTGGGATCTGGAGGGCAACCTAGATGAAACGGCTATGGACCGCCGCGGCGGTGCTGTTCGCGGTCAACACAGCGTACGTTGCCGCCTTTGCCACGCCTCCGATCTTTTATATGGCGAACTTGGTGCTGCACGTGTTTCTGGGGCTTGTCCTCTCGATAGTGCTCACATGGCACCTCGTGCGCAGCCGGACAGAGATCCTGACTCGTGAAGTTGGCAAGGTCGCCGCTCCTCTCGACCAGGCCGGGGGACGTTTCGAACCCGGGTCCGGCGTGCGCGTGGACGTCGTAGTGCGCACGCGTAAAATTGGTCACTTCTTCCCGGGCGGTACGGTCGACGCCTTTGATGTATGGCTCGAGTTGACCGCGGACGACGCGGATGGCAAACGGATCTTTTGGAGCGGGATGGTGGAAGACGGCGGACATGGCCCGGTGGAGAAGGGCGCTCATTTCTATCGCGCCTACCCTCTGGACGGTGCGGGAAACGCGATCAACAAGCGCAATGCGTTTCAGGCCCGAAGTGTGCTGTGCGTCAGATTGATTCCCCCGGGCGCTGCGGATGCCGTGCACTTCCGGTTGAAGATTCCCGCCACATCGCGCAGCCCCATTAAGCTGCATGCGAAACTGGACTATCGCAAGTTTGCACACTTCTACACGCAGTTCGCTTACGCCGGGACTCCGGGAGAAGGATCCGTGGAGCTCGACCACGATAACCGGCCGTTCACTTTCTTGCCAACAAATATTCCGAAAAATGTTTCCGGCCGGGTCCGGGGCGAAATCCCAGACCTGCCGGTAGTCATCCTGGCGGAAGCGAAAAGCCAGTTGGCCATCGCGGCGCCGGGAGAGGTGGCGAAGTGGAAACCCGTCGTCCGCAAACAGGACCGGGAACGCTGGAACGATTGGGGCATCGGTATGTTGCTGCAAGGCGACTTAAAGGGTGCGGAGTACGCGTTCCACAGGGTCACCGAGGCGGAACCTGAGTATGCCGACGGCTGGTTGAACGTCGCGCGCGCTCTCATCCAGGAGGGCGGGACGGATGCCGCAAAGCCCCTACTCGAAAAGGCGATGGCGGTGAATGCAAAGCTGGGGCGCATCCATTTCTTCAAGGCTCTGGTGCAGAAGGCGGATGGTGACTATGACGGCGCGCTGGCAAGTCTGCGGACGGTATCAGCGCAGTATCCGCGCGACCGGGTGGTACTGAATCAAATGGCCCGTATTTTGTTTTTGCAACGCAAATACGCCGGGGCGGTCAGCGCGCTCGAGCGCGTGCTCGAGATCGATCCCGAGAACGTTCAGGCACGCTACAATCTGATGCTGGCTTACAAAGGGCTTGGGGAGACAGAAAAGCCGGCCCGCGCGGAAGAGCTCTTCCGCCGTTTCAAGGCGGACGAGTCGGCGCAGGCAATCACGGCGAAACCCCGGATGCTCAGTCCGGAAGACAACAACGAAAGACAGATGATCCACGAACACGAATCGGCGGTGCTCAAATGAACGCGCTACTGTTGATCGGCCTGGCGCTCGTGGTGGCGCGGTCCGAAACGAACGCGGATGTACGCTTTACAGATGTCACGCGTGAGGCGGGCATTCACTTTACACATAACAGCGGCCGCGCGGGGAACAAGTGGCTGCCGGAGACCATGGGTTCCGGCTGTGCGTTTTTCGATGCGAATCAGGACGGCTGGCAGGATATCTTTTTTGTGAACGGCAAAGATTGGACAGCGCGCGGACGGCGTTCCCTCCAGGCACTCTACTTGAACCGCGGCAATGGCAGGTTTGTGGATGCCACCCGGGACAGCGGTCTCGATGTGGAGTTGTACGGCATGGGCGTGGCGATCGGCGATTTCGACAACGACGGGCGCGATGACCTGTACCTCACTGCTCTTGAAGGTGACCGGTTATATCGCAATTTGGGCGGCGGGAAGTTCAGGGATGTCACTGCGGCGGCGGGTATTCGTAACGCGAACTTCGGGACCAGCGCCGCCTGGGTGGATTACGACCGCGATGGCCACCTGGATCTCTTCGTCGCCAATTACGTTGAGTGGACGCCGAAGAGGGACTTGTGGTGCTCTCTAGACGGTGCGACGAAATCCTACTGCACGCCGGAGTCATACAAAGGAACTTCCTCGAAGTTGTATCACAACCTGGGTGGCGGCAAGTTCGAAGACGCGAGTGCGCGCGCCGGCATCGCTGATCCGCACAGCAAATCCCTGGGCATCGCGGTGCTCGATTACAATTCGGACGGCTGGCCCGACCTGTTCGTCGCCAACGACACACAACCCAACAAGTTGTACCGGAATAACCGCGATGGCACATTCACCGAAGAAGGTCTTTCCGCGGGCGTCGCGTTTGGCGAGGATGGTGTGGCGAGGGGTGCGATGGGAGTGGATGCTGTGGATTACGACCGCTCCGGACGGCCTCATCTACTGGTTGGAAACTTTTCCTATCAGATGCTTGGGCTGTACCGCAATGAAGGCAAGGGGCTGTTCGTCGACGAGGCGCCACGTTCCACGGTGGGCCGCGCCAGTCTGTTGAGTCTGGCCTTCGGAGTGTTCTTTTTCGACTACAACCTGGATGGCTACCCGGACATTTTTGCGGCCAATGGGCACATTGACGAGGAGATTGGACGCGTGCAGCCAAAGGTGCAATTCAAACAACGGCCACACCTGTTCCGCAATCTGGGGAAGGGGTCTTTCCGCGAGGTTACAAGCGCCACGGGCGATCTGTCGCGGGCAATGGTGGCGCGCGGCGCGGCGTACGGAGACTACGACCGCGACGGCGACCTCGATATTCTCATCTCCAACAACCACGGCCCCGCCTACCTGTTTCGCAATGACCGGAGCAATTCCAACCACTGGCTGTCGATAAGATTGTCCGGTGTAAAGTCGAACCGCAACGGCATCGGTGCAGTGGTCCGGGTGGAGAGTACGGGCGGACGCCAGTGGCGCGCGGTTCACAGTGGATCGAGCTACTGTTCGCAAAGCGATCTCTCGCTGACATTTGGGCTGGGGCCGGATTCCGAAGTGAAAGTGTTGGAAATCGAATGGCCCAGCGGTCAGAAAGACCGGTTCGGACCGGTGGCGGCAAACCAGTTCGTGAGGATCGAAGAAGGAAAGGGAATCCAAATTAACATTAGCCAACAATAGATGAAATTTCTTGACAGGGCATAGCGGCCGGGATTAACAATAGACGCAGAGGCGAAGAGGGGCTTCGTCGAAGTGCTGGCTTTATGACCACAAAGACTCTCTGTGGACTGCTCGCATCGCTGTTTGTTCTCTCCGCTCCATCCGCTCTCGTCGCGCAGGTTGCCACCGGCAATATTGGTGGTTATGTCCGCGATCCCAGCGGCGCCGGAATACCCAACGCAAGCGTCACCGCCCGCATGGTGGAACAGCAGTTCACGCGTTCCACGGAAACCAACAACGAAGGCTATTACAGCTTCCAGGCTATGCCGCCTGGCACGTATGAAATCACATTTGAGAGCAAGGGCTTTCAACGTCAGACGCAGCAGGGCATAGAGCTTACGGTGAACCAGAACCTGCGTGTCGATGCCGCCATGGCGGTAGGCGCCGTAGAGACGCAGGTAAGCGTGGAGGCGACAGCACCGCTGGTGGACACGACGTCGCCGACTCTTTCGGGGCTCATCGACGATCGCCGCATGGTGGACCTTCCACTCAACGGCCGCAATGTCATCGGGTTGGCGCGCATTTTGCCGGGCGTCCTAAACGTTCAGGCTCCGCAGCAGATGAGCGACGCTCGCGGCGGCCCGGAGATGAACGTGAATGGCGGCCGCGCCAACATGAACCAGTTTACATTCAACGGCGGCTACTTCACGAATCCATCCCGCAATACCGGCATGAACTACCCTCCCCCTGACGCGGTGGACGAAGTCCGGGTGCTTACACACAACTTCGCAGCCGAATATGGCCGCAACCCCGGTTCGCAAGTGACCGTGATCTCGAAAACCGGCACCAACGAATTTCACGGTTCGGCATGGGAGTTCCTGCGCAACGATAAGCTGAATGCTCGCAACTTCTTTTCCCGCCGCGTCCCGGCTTTGAAGCAGAACCAGTTCGGCGCCGCGGCCGGAGCGCCGATTGTGCGCGACAAACTTTTTGTGTTCGGCTCTTATCAGGGCTTGCGCGACCGTCGGGAAGCGCAGACCGTGGAAGCGTTGGTACCCAGCGCGGCGGAGCGCCGCGGCGACTTCACGGCGTTGTCTGCGGTGTTGGAGAATCCGTCGAACCCGGTGACCGGCCGCCCCTATACGACACCGTCGGGCCAGCCGTGCGTAGCGAACAATCGCATCGATGCAAGCTGTATCAGTCCAGCCGCTGCCAGGCTGCTCGCTTTCGTCCCGGAGTCGCCCACGGGCACGGTGAGTTCGCTCGCGGCCAGCCCGCGCCGAGGCGATATGTGGATGCTGCGCGGCGATTGGAACCACACCAGCGCTCACCGGATATTCGCGAGTTACTTCAGTGACCACAACACTCGCAAGGGTCCGTTCGCGGCCGGTGGAAACATCCCCAATTACATATCGGAGAGCTTTGTGCAGGACACCAGGCACCTGGTAGTCAATGACACTTATACTTTCTCTCCAACGCTGCTGAACCAGGCCACATTCACGTTTCTCGACACGCCGTCCGACCAGTTGCAGACGAATACGATCGATCCGCCGGAGCTCGGCATCAACATGCCGCAGTATGTTCCCACGGGCGCTGTTTCCGTAAACGTGGGAGACAACTTCACACTGGGTTCGGGATTCACAACGCGGTTCTCCAGCAGGAACTGGCAGTTCCGCGACACCGTGAACTGGGTGCGCGGCCGGCACAGTTTTAAGTTCGGATATGAAATGTTGCGGCTGCAATTCCGGCAGGTGTTCATCGGCTCGCCGGGATTCACCTTCACCGGCTCACAGACGGGCGATCCGGTTGCCGATTTTCTGCTGGGCACTTTCGACAGCCTGAATGTAAACTTCGGCGTACGCGACACGGATACCCGGACCTGGGCGCACTCGGCTTTCTTTCAGGACGAGTTTCGGGTGCATCCGCGGGTAACGTTGACGCTAGGCGTGCGCTATGAGCCGTTCCTTCCCTG
>CAADGY010000212.1 GCA_900696665.1 uncultured Acidobacteriota bacterium | reverse complement strand
TTCAAACAGGAAGCCTTGCCGGTTCTCGAACGCGGGCCGGCGGGAAGTTGGGACTCGGTGGACGTGTTGAATCCGTCCATTGTGCACCATATCAACCAGTACTTTAACTTTTATTCGGGCTTCGATGGCAAGACTTGGCATACGGGGCTTGCCATTTCCCCGGACGGCGCCGGCTGGCTACGGCGCGGCAAGCTGTTGTCGCCTGATCCGAATTCCTGGGAATCGGGTTATATGGCGGCAAATGGCGCTGCATTGCGGCACGAGGGCGAATGGCTTTACTGGTATCAAGCCGGGCCGAGGAATGCCAACCGCATTGGACTGGCACGGTCCCTTGATCTTACTTCGTGGACGCGCGAGGTGCAGCCTGTCCTGCCGGCCGGACCGCGCGGCAGTTGGGATGAAGTTTCAATCGGCGACCCTTATGTCCTCCGCCGGGACGGATTCTTCTTCATGTACTATCTCGGCATGGATCGCGCCCGCCGGCAGCGCCTCGGTGTTGCCCGGTCCACGGATGGAGTGCGCTGGACCAAGTTGAGGTCCAACCCCGTCCTGGAACTCGGTGAGCCGGGCGAGTTCGACGACAACGGACTGGGAGAACCAGCCGTGTGGGAGTCCAACGGCTTCTACTGGATGATCTATACGGGCCGGGACCGTTCGGAGACCCGCCGGCTGGGCATGGCGCAATCGCCGGACGGCGTGAGATGGACCAAGCGCCGCGACCTGGTTTTTTCCGGTGAGGCTCCCTGGAATCAGTCCGTACTGTGCGACCCCGAGGTGGAAGTGCTCGGCGACCGGATCCGGGTCTGGTTCGGCGGCGGGAACCGTCCGAGTCCGGACGAAAACCTGAGCGGCGCGATAGGCGCAGGCATGCTGCGATTTCAAGATGTTAGCCTGACGAAGTAGATGAACATTGGAATCACGTGCTACCCGACCTATGGAGGCAGCGGCATTGTTGCCACGGAACTCGGCATGGAGCTTGCCTATCGCGGGCACGAGATTCATTTCATCAGTTATGCGAATCCCATCCGGCTGGACTCGGGAACTCCCCGCATCCACTATCACGAAGTAGAAGTCACGACTTACCCGCTCTTTGAATACCCGCCCTATTGCCTCGCTCTGGCCTCCCAAATGGCCGAGGTAGCGGAAAGCTATAAGCTGGATCTCCTGCACGTACATTACGCGATACCGCATTCAATTGCGGCGCTGTTGGCCAGAGACATGATGGTCTCGCAAATGCCATCGCGCAGGCGCCTGCCCTTCATCACTACGCTGCACGGCACGGACATCACGCTGGTGGGCGCTGACCGCTCGTATTTCCCCATCACGAAGTTTTCGATCGAAAAATCCGATGGCGTCACTTCCATCAGCGACTACCTGCGTGCCCGAACCATTGAAGTTTTTGGAGTGGAGAAAGACATCCGCGTCATCAAGAACTTCGTTAATTGCGAGCTGTACCGGCCTGAGCCGGAGCGTAAGCTCGCTTCCAAACTCGCCCCACCGGGCGCCGCCATCCTGATGCATGTCTCGAACTTCCGGCCGGTGAAGCGTCCTCTCGACTGCGTTCGGATTCTACAGCAGGTCATCCAGGAGACTCCCGCACACCTGCTGATGGTTGGGGACGGACCGGAACGCGGACCCGCGGAACGGTTGGCCAGAGAGCTCGGTGTGGAAAACAACGTAAGCTTCCTCGGCAAGCAGGCTCACGTGGAACGCCTCTTTCCCAATGCGCACGTCTTGCTTCTTCCGAGCGAACTCGAATCGTTCGGTCTCGCAGCGCTCGAAGGAATGGCGTGCGGCGTTCCACCGGTGGCTACCCGCGCCGGCGGATTGCCGGAGCTTGTGACCCACGGTACTGACGGGTTCCTGGAAGACGTGGGCGATGTTAATGCTCAGGCCGCGCGAGTCGTTTCCTTACTGAAAGACCGGGACCTGCTCGCGAAGATGGGCGCCGCCGCGCGGCTCACCGCGCTCACGCGCTTCTGTACATCTTTGATCATTCCAGCCTACGAGGAGTATTACCGCGAGATTTGCGGTTGACCAACGCTATGGGACCGTCGCGGCTCCCTCTTAAACCGCGACGGCGGCAGCCCGCCACCGCTCACGGCCAAGAGGTTGGTCCGCCGCGAAATGCCGCGGGGAAGGTCGCGGTCAGGAAATGCCAGAGTGTTACATAGAGGGTCTGAGCTCGTGTCGTAATCCCGCAGCTTGAGATCAAAGCAGCCATGCCCGCGTGGCGCCGTCTGCTCGCTGTAAGATGCGCGATACTGCGCGGTGCCAAACCAGGCTGGCGGCGAGACGAAGACTCTATACTATTCCATCATGTTTACTCTTGTCGGCCTGTTTTCGACGGCGCTGATTTCCGGTTTATTTGGGTCTTGACGTGCGCCCAGCCGAACGCTAACGCTCCTGGTGGCGGCCTCTGGTGTGGTTGCCATCCTTTACCTGCCGGCGAATCGCTCCGACAGCAACGGACGAAGAAGCATGATGGGAGCGGCATGATGTTCCGGGTTCTCTCCGATCAGCTCGATCTCTGGAAGGAACACAACGTAAGACCTGCCGTACGAAAGCGCAAGCAGGCTTCGGTTTATTCGTTGCGAGTTTTGCGGCGGCGGTCTGCTTGCGCAAGCCCCAAATCCGCCGATGCTTGTCGATCTGACCCAACTCTTACGTCCGTGCACCTTCACCACGGCAGAAAAACGGCTTGGGCTGCGGGCAAGAACGGCATCGTTTTTCGGAGCAGCGGCGGCGGTTCCAGTTGGCTGCCCGTAGATGTGCCGGGAGAGGGAGAACTGACAGCTATCCGCTTCTGGACCGCCGGCGAACGCGGGTGGGCCACCGGACGCAACCGCCTCCCGCGACTTCACGATACCCGGCGTTCCCGAAAAAAACGGGCCGGATTTTTGGTACTGTCCTCTCGCATGATGGCCGCCGTGGTTGGGTGGCTGCGGAAAACGGCCTGATTCGCAAGAGCGTCGATTTCCGACATGTGCTGTTAGCGCTCGATCCCTGCCAATCGGGACTCACGTTGTCGCACGGCGGCCCGCAGGAGCAATGGCTTCGCAAACAGCAGCCCGCGGGTGACCACCCAGGCGCTGGACGTTGGGTCTTCGTCTATAAGTGAATAGTGCCGTAATCAAGGCTCGACAAAGCTGAAGTCAGCCGGACCGTCCCGCCTCATCATCAGGTAAGCATCCTCAGCTAGGAACGCCCGCTAACATTGGGCTAACCCGGTCTAACCCCGCAGTTCCTCCGGACGGTACTTGGGGATCTGCGATACCAGCACGAGAAGAAGCCCCGCGGCAAGACAGGACCAGGCGAACCAGTCGCCATACCGTGTATAGAACGTCACATTGCTCACATAGGAGTAACTCAAACGGCCAGACAGACGCTCATAAGCCGGAAGCCGCTGGCGTATTCTGCCGGCCGGATCGATGCTGACGGTGATTCCGTCATTGGTGGCACGAACGATCCAGCGGCGGTTTTCCGCCGCGCGCATTCTGACGATGTTCAAATGCTGCTCGCGGGCGGCGCTCCGGGCGAAGTACCCATCGTTGGACAAGTTGACAAGCAGATGCGCGCCGCTGCCGGCGATCTTCCGGACCAGGTGCGGAAATGCCGATTCGTAGCAGATGAACGGCCCCACTCCCTGCCCGTTTACCGGAAACGTAACCACCTTCTTGCCGGGCTTGAACTCCCCCGCTTCGGTGGTGATCTGATTGATGAACCCGAAAAGAGGCGGCACAAACTCACCGAAGGGTACCAGGAAGATCTTGTCGTATCTGCCCTCCGCCTCCCCGCCCGGCTTCACCATTACCGCCGAGTTCAGGGGCGAGGCGTCCGGTGCGTGCGCCACGGTGCCCATGAGAACATACGCGCCGGCCATACGCGCTACATCCGCCACTCTCTTCCGGAGTACCGGGTCTTCGTAGTAGTACAGGGGCGCCGGCACCTCGGGCCAGATCACCAAGTCTACTTGCGGCTCATCCGCTTTCAGGGCCGCCTGCAACGATAGCAGCTCGAAGCTGCGCTGCATAGCATCAACGCTCTCCGGCGTCCAACGGGTCTCTTCCGCTATGTTGGGTTGAACAACAGCGGCCACCCGCTCCGGCTTCTCCGGGGGTGGCATGCTCGGAAACAGGTAGAGAAGCGGAAGCAAAGCCAGCCAGAGAATTTCCCGGCGGGGCCTTCTCAGTATCACCAGCACGACGGCCACGTTCATCATCACGAGGATGAAGGACAGCCCATAGATGCCCACGTAGGGGGCCAGGCGCATGGGCGCTTCCATATCGACGGCCGAGTTCCCCAGCAGGTACCATGTGAATCCCAGCGGACCATGGGTGCGTTCAATGCCGGTCCACAACGCTGCTATGGCCGGGATGGCATACCATGCCCGCAGGACGTAACCGGCAAGCGCCGAGAACACCCCCAGGTGCAGCGCCTTCGCCCCGCAGAACAGCAGGAAAGATGCCCACGCGGCAAACTGCCCCAAACCGCCGTACTGATACAGAACGCCCTGTATCCAGTAACAGACTCCAAACCAGTAGAGGACGCCGGCCAGCCAGCCCAACAAAAAACGCCAGCGCCAGCGGGGCTCCCGCGCAAGCGCGAGGATCAAGGGAACCAGTGCGACAGGTGCGAGCCAGCCAATCTCAAACCGGGGAACGGTGAAGATGAGCAGGAGCGCCGTGACCGCGGCAAAAAGGAAGTTCAACACTCGCGCGCCCGGGTGTTGACCAGATCGGCCATGTAAGAACTCCGGACGAACGGCCCGCTGAAGACCATTTTGAAACCCAATGACAAGCCATAATCGCGGTAATCGTCAAACTCCTCCGGCGTCACGAATTCCACGACGGGCAGGTTGCGCCGTGTGGGCTGAAGGTACTGTCCGATGGTAACCACATCTACACCCGCCTCATTCAGGTCCCGCAACAACTCGTGAACCTGTCCGGCGGTTTCACCCAGTCCGACCATCAGGCCGGATTTCCTGAGAATCGCGGGGTTGTGCTTTGCCGCATACCGCAACACCGCTAGAGACTGCTCGTATCGTGCCTGCGGACGCACCTTGCGATACAGCGGAGCCACTGTTTCCATGTTGTGGTTAAACACATGTGGGGACGCATCGAGCACACGCCTGACCGATTCCAGGTCTCCGCAAAAATCCGGCGTCAACACTTCGACCTGCGCCTCGGGCAGCGCACGGCGCACTTGCCGGACGGTTTCGGCAAAATGCCGCGAGCCGCCGTCGGGGAGATCGTCGCGATTCACGCTCGTGATGACGACATAACGCAGGCGCATGGCCTCCGCCATTCGCGCCACATTCGCCGGCTCCGAAGGATCGAGAACAAATTCCCGCTTCGCGGCGGATCCCTTGGGCACGGAACAGAACCCGCAGCCGCGGGTGCAGAGGTTTCCGAGAATCATGAAGGTCGCCGCGCCGCGGTGGAAACACTCGTGCATGTTCGGGCAGCGCGCCGATTCACAAACCGTGTTGAGATTCAGACGGCGCAGGTAGCGTTTCAAATACTGAACGGATTCAAAATGGGTTTCCGGTTTTCGCAGCCAGTGCGGCAGGCGGGTGTGGCCTGTACGAATGTGAACGAGGTCTCCCGGCACTTCAATATTTTCGCACGATAGGGTTTTTGAACCCCGCCCCTTCGATTTCGGTGCGAGCCGAAGCAATGGACGCGGTATCGCTCAACGGGCCTACGAGGACGCGGTAAAACGCCGGCGTGGGACCAGCCGCCACGACGGCGGCAAGCCCTTTCTTGCGCAGGGCCTCGGCAACCAGTTCGGCATCGGGCCTCGCTACTGCCATAACCTGCAAATAGGTTTCGCCAGCGCCGGGCTCCACAAACAGCGGCCGTTCCTTGGCGGGCGGTGTAGGGATGGAAGCAGGTGACGCGTCCGCTTCGCGGACGTCCACTGTGCGCTCGGAGGGAGGCTCGTACCTAGCCTCCGCCGGGCTCTCTCGCGGCGCTTCGGCCGGATGGGTGCGGGGTACTGCTTCCGGCGCACTAGCCAGAGCCGGCTCCGATGGGGAAGAGCTTCTGCCGACGATGTAGCCCATCGTGAAAAACACGCCCAGCAGAACCACCACGATGAAAAACAAGCTGAGCAACTGTTTGTTTCCCAGCACTAATTCAAACTCGCCTTCTTCGTTCCTCGGCATATCTTACTGTTCGGGTTGAACGGCGTCTTTGATCACTTTCCGCAGGACGGGAATGATGTCAACGGGCAGTGGAAAGACCACCGTTGTATTCTTTTCAGACCCAATTTCCACCAGCGTCTGCAGATAGCGCAGCGTAATGGCGGCGGGTTCTTGCTGGATTAATTGCGCGGCCATCGCCAGTTTCTCCGCCGCCAGGTACTCGCCTTCCGCGTGGATGATTTTGGCGCGGCGCTCGCGTTCCGCTTCAGCCTGCCGGGCAATGGCTCGAATCATGATTTCCGGCAGATCGACCTGCTTCACCTCAACCATGCTCACCTTGACACCCCACGGACCGGTATGCTGGTCGAGCACGGATTGCAGCCGCACATTCAGTTTTTCGCGCTGGCTGAGCAGTTCATCCAGTTCCACCTCTCCCAAGACGCTTCGCAGCGTGGTCTGTGCGAGCTGCGAAGTAGCATAGAGGTAGTTCGTCACCTCGAGCACTGCCTTATTCGGATCGAGCACACGGAAATAGATGACCGCGTTCACCTTCACCGTCACGTTGTCCCGCGTGACCACGTCCTGTGATGGAACCTCCAGTGTTTCAATGCGCAACGAAGTGCGCACCATGCGGTCGATGGGAGCAAAAACCAGGATGATACCGGGGCCCTTCGGTTGCGGCAGCACCCGTCCAAGGCGGAAGACTACGCCGCGTTCGTACTCGGCGAGTATCTTGATCGAAGACAGCAGGTAAATTCCGATGATGATCAGTACGATGGTTGTGGCATCAAGCATGGGGGTCTGAAACATGGCTCTACCTGAACGGCTCCACTGTGAGCCTCAGTCCTTTTATTGCTGTGACAATAACCTGGGCGCCTGCGTCAACTGGAACAGTTGCGACAGCATCCCAATATTCTCCACGCACGAACACCTTTCCTCCCGGAGATAGCACGGTCAGCGCTTGGCCAATCTCTCCAACCATACCGGCGTCACCGGTTACGACTTTCGCCTTGCGGGCCCGCATCACCAGGCTCACCAGAAAAATGGTGATCAGCGCGAAGGGCAGTGTGACCGCGATGGCCGTAGTCAGGCTGATTCTCATCTCGGGAGGACCTTCAATCAGCAGCAACGCTCCCAGAACCATTGCAACCGCACCACCGATACCGAGAATACCGTGCGAAGTGAAATTAGCTTCGAGGACAAATAGCGCCAGCGCCAGAATGATCAATGCGGCTCCAGCCCAGTTGATAGGCAGCACCGAGAGCGCGGAAAGACCGAGAATCACCAGAATCCCGCCGAGCACGCCGGGGAAGATCAGCCCCGGCGAGGAAAACTCGACATAGATTCCCAGCGCACCCAGGATGAGGAGGATGAACGCCGTGTTCGGGTTCGCCAGCGCCAGCATCACCCGCTCGCGCAAAGTAGGCTCGTAGTCGCTGATCGCCGCGGAAGCCACCTGGAGCGTGCTGCGCGTGCCGCTGAATCTCACGATCTCACGCCCATCGAGCTTTTGAAGCAGATCCCGGTCATCGGTGGCCACCAACTCGATCAGTCGCGACTTCAAGGCTTCCTCCTCGGTAAAGGACTTCGCTTCGAACACCGCTTTTTCCGCCAGTTCGCTGTTCCGTCCGCGCCGGCTAGCCAGGCTGCGCAGTTGCGCGGCGGCATCGTTTTCCACTTTCTTCCGCATCACCGGGTCCATTTCGCGGCCTAGAACAATAGGTGAGGCGGCGCCTGTATTCGTTCCCGGCGCCATGGCCGCCACATCGCCCGATTCGAGAATAAAGAAGCCGGCGGATGCGGCACGCGCGCCGCTTGGAGCAACGTAGGTGACAATGGGAACCGGCGAGGTAACGATCTTCTCGGTGATCTCCCGGGTCGCCTCCATCAGGCCGCCGGGAGTGTTGATCCGGATGAGCAGCAGTGCGGCATCCTGGGCCTTCGCCTGCTCAATGGCGTGCCCGATGATCTCGGCAGTGATCGGGTGAACCACTCCGTGAACCGTCACGCCCACCACTCCCGATGCACCCAGGCAGGCCCGGGCTAGCAGCAGCGTAATGAGAAACGCTTTCTGTTTCACGCGAGGCTATCCAACTATAGCATTACCGCATCCGGAAGGTGGGGCGTTTGCGCTATCAGGACACGATTCTCTGTTCCCACGGCCGGGGCTTGCCGCCGCGGTCCCTGCCTTCAAGGCGGTCGTACCTGTGGGAATCGTTCACCGTGCCGAGAGACTCGTTATACAAGCTGACAAGCCCAAGGGCTTCGCGCAGATCCTCCTGGAACGCGTGCAACACCCGCAGGTGTCTGGCCAGCGCCGGCAGTTTTCGTCCGCTGGGTGTCAGAACAAATTCCTGATAGCCGCCATGCACGAGCTTCCCGATTTCATCTCCGATCAAAATGCCCGCAAGCTCCACCAGAGGCCGCGAACCCGGAACGTCTTTCACTATGGCGGCGCAGCCGTCCTTGCTCAGCCGGACACGCCCGTCCGGTAGTTTCTCCGCGGAAAAGCCGGCTTTCTGCATCCTTCCGATTCGTTCGTCGAAGGTCAACTGCTGCGGGTGCTCACGGCGGAAGAACATATCTCAATTCTATAATGCGGAGGTGCCTTACATCCTTGCTCTCGACGAAGGGACCACTAGCGCGCGCGCGGCGCTATACGACAGGGAAGCGCGCCGTATCGCCATCGAATCCGCCCCTATCCCGTGCCGCTATCCACAGTCCGGATGGGTGGAGCAGGATGCAGAGGACATTTGGGTGTCACAGGTCGAGTCGGCGCGCCGGGTCCTGGAGACCGCCTCCGTCTCACCCTCCGCCCTAGTCGCGCTGGGCATCACCAATCAGCGCGAGACGACGATCGTCTGGGACAGGACAACGGGCCGGCCGGTGGCCCCCGCCATTGTGTGGCAATGCCGCCGCACCGCGGCCGAGTGTGACGAGATCCAGCACTCCGGAAGAGCCGCAACGATTTCAGCCAAAACGGGTCTGGTGATTGACGCCTACTTTTCCGCGACCAAGCTGCAATGGATTCTGCGTGCCGTGCCGGACGCGTACGCCAAGGCCCGGGATGGGGAGATCCTCTTCGGCACGGTCGACACCTGGCTCATCTGGCGGCTGACAAATGGCGCAGTGCACGCGACAGACACATCGAATGCTTCCCGGACCATGCTCATGAATCTGGAATCCGGAGACTGGGATCGCGAGCTTCTTGATTACTTCGGCGTGCCGCACGCCATGCTGCCCCGAATCGTACCCTCCAGCGGAGTCGTGGGCGTAGCCGCCGCGGAACACTTCGGTGCGGAAGTCCCCATCGGCGGCATTGCCGGCGACCAGCAGGCGGCTTTGTTCGGACAAGCCTGCTTCCGCCCGGGATTGTGCAAAAACACATACGGAACCGGTTGTTTCGCACTGATGCACACCGGCGCGCGCCGGCCTGTATCCGGAAACCAGCTTGTCGCCACGCGAGCAGCCGGTTCGGGGGACTCCCCTGTGTATGCCATCGAGGGCAGCATCTTCATCGCGGGAGCAGCCGTTCAATGGCTCCGTGACAAACTTGGCCTGATCCGGACCGCCTCCGAGTCGGAAACCGTGGCCGCCTCCGTGCCCGATACGGACGGGGTGTATCTTGTGCCGGCATTCGTCGGCTTGGGAGCGCCGCATTGGGATGCCTCCGCGCGCGGGATCGTGTGCGGCATTACACAAGCTACTAGCGCACAGCACATCGTGCGGGCAGCACTCGAAAGCATCGCCTATCAAACCCGCGAGCTGGTGGAAGCCATGGAAGCGGATTCCGGCGAGTCGCTGTCCGAGTTGCGCGTCGACGGGGGAGCGGCTGCGAACAATTTCCTGATGCAGTTTCAGGCCGACATCCTTGGACGGAGGCTGGTGCGCCCCGTCGACACGGAGACGACGGCGCTGGGCGCGAGCTTCCTGGCAGGCTTAGCTGCCGGCTTTTGGAAAGATTGCGGAGAACTCGAACAGTTTTGGCAGCCTCAGCGCACCTTCGAACCGCGCATGCAAGTGGAACGGCGCGAAGAGCTGTATGACGGTTGGAAAACCGCGGTCCGCCGGTGTCGCCTGGCGGATCATTCTCAGGGGTGAGGGGTTACGCTTCGAGCCTGACACAAATGAATACTGAAATTCCTGCCGATGTACGGCCGGGTGACTCCGTTCCGGTGCAAGTGATCGTCGGTGTGATCCCTTCACAAAAGAGGAGTGACGATGGCGGTACAGTGATAGCCGCCAGGATTTCTGCTGGTTAAGCCAGCGCCAGGCCATTCGCGAATCCCGGCCGGGGCGAATGTTTCGTCTTGTTCGGCGCTATGCAGATCTGCACTTTCATTTGCTCGCTGGCGGACTGGAAAGGCACAACGATCCAATCGCTATTGCCAACACTGCGCGTCGTGAAATTGCGGCCGAAGATCACGGTGGGAATGCTCAGACCCATCGGGCCCAGATCCTCCTCCAGGCTGTTTTTGACGTTTCCGATAATCATGTTCGTGACCTCGGCGACAGCGTCCAGCACTTCCTCGTCGACGGAGGAAAATTCCGTCATCAGCAGTGCGGAGGAAATGTGCCGGGCGAACTCGGGCGAGCACGAGATGCCTCCACTTCCCGCCCAATCGCCGGCAAGCCCGATCAGCGAGACGACGCCCGCGTTCGCACCCGGCACGCTTTGTTGACGGTAAGACTCACCAGCCTCAACCTCCATGCCTAGCATCGTCGAAAAGACCTCGCGTGTAGAATTACAGATCGCCTGGACCACTTTGCCATGGTCGAGTTCCCTCATTGTCTTGTGCATCCCCTCAGATGATTCCGGTGAGTTTTTCTTTGATTTGTTCGGCGGTGAACGGTTTTCGAACGTAACCTGCGGCTCCCAACTCCACGGCTTCCATGACTTTCATCTGGCTTCCCTCGGTGGTCACCATCACCACCGGAACGTTCTTGAGATGGTTGCTCGCTTTCAGTTGCCCCAGAAACTCAAGCCCGTCCATATTGGGCATGTTGATGTCCGACAGGATCAACCCGACGCTCCGCGTCTCCAGCATACCCAGGGCTTCCCTGCCATCTCCAGCCTCGAAGACCTCTCCAATAGGGACTTCCGCCTGGCGCAGCACCCTTTGAAGGATCTTTCTAATCGCCGCCGAGTCGTCCACAATCATTACGTCCAATGTCATTGCTCTCCTCGTTTACGCGCTGTTGTCCTCATCGGTAAAATGGGCGAGGTCTTTAGAATAAAGACGCTAAAAGGGGCAGAGTTTCGAAAAGCGCTGCGCCGGCGGATCGAAAAACGGGCAGTCTTCAGATCTTGATGAAGATCTTCCTCTTATACAGCCAGTAGCAGAGATACCACATGACGAACATTACCAGCAGGTTTTGGGGAATTGCTCCCAGGTCACCCAGAAAACCGAAATTGCCGGTGAACCTTCCGAGCCCGCGGTTCAACCAACCCCGCAAAACCTGTGCGAACGAGTAGATAAAAATGGAGTTCGCACCCACCACCACGGCGAAAAAAGTCCACCGCTTGTAGCTCTTTACTTCCACCAGCCAGTAGAAGGCGATCAGCATCAGCAGCACCCATCCCGCGCTAAAAAACGTGAAGGATGCCGTCCACAAGCGCTTTACCATCGGATTTGCAGGCGTTAGCGCAAGCCCGATGATAAACGCCGACACCGCAGAGATGCTAAGGAGTCTGAGTTTAAAAGCGTGATCCTTGTTCTTCAGCAGAAGCATGCCGGTCCAGACCCCAAACAGAACCGTAACGGTATTGCCAATGAAATTGATTGTGGTATAGTACCCCGAATAGTTGTAGCCCAGAACAGCGCGGTCGATCACTGCGCCGATGTTGTCAGTTTTGGAGAACGGTCCTTCCGGACCCGGGAACAGCAGGAACAGCACCCAATGCAACGCCAGCAGTCCCGCTCCGGCCAACACCTGCATCCGAAATGGCAGTTGCATGATCAGGTAGCAGATAAAGTACGCGAAGGCTATTTGACACAGGACGTTTATAAGCTGAAAGCGGAGAGGACCCGAACCGTTGAAGTTCGACAGCACGTTGCTGAGTACAACCAACATGATCGCGCGCCAAGCGACGTGACGGAACAGCGCAGAACTGGTAGCACCCTGCGCGATGCGCCGCGCAAACGCCAGCGGCATCGCCACACCTACCATGAAAGTGAAAGCCGGCTGGATCAGATCCCAAAATGTGCATCCTTCCCAAGCGGCATGCTCCACCTGATTTGCGAGCCACGTCCAACCCGGGTAGTTCTGAAGCACGGAGAGTCCGAATCCGTGGGATATCAGCAGTAGCATGATAAACCCGCGATAAGCGTCGAGCGAGATCAGCCGCCCGGCGCCGGGCGCCTCCTTGGTGAGCTTGACGGAAACATCCGCCGGTGCGCTGACTACGCCAGTAACTGCGGCCATGCTACTCCTTCGTAGATTTCGGACTGTTGGTCGTTGCCGCGATTGTAACAAATTCCTGAGCGCAAGACCGATACTGCCGGCATGCTGGCGGCTGCGATAAGCTCAGTAGAATTGTGACGCGCCGCTCCCTGTTTCAATTCGCTGCTACGGCACCTGTGACCGCATGGGCGCAGCCGGTATCGAGGCCCAATATTGTGCTCATTGTGGCCGATGATCTCGGCTACTCCGACCTCGGCTGCTTCGGCAGTCGGGAGGTACATACACCCCACCTCGATCGAATGGCCTCTGATGGCGTGCGGTTCACGGATTTCGTTGTCTCCTGGCCTGCCTGCACACCATCGCGCAGCACCATTTTGACCGGACGCTACCCCCAGCGGAACGGCCTCTATGACATGATCCGCAACAACGAGGTGAACTATAAGCACGCCTTCACGGAAGAGGAGTACGCGGTGTCACCGGAGATGACCCTGGGCCTTGACGTTCGGGAAGTGGTTATCGGCCAGGTCATGAAGAGCGCCGGCTATGCGACGGGAGTAATCGGCAAATGGGACAGTGGACGGGCCAAACGCTTTCTTCCTCTGCAGCGCGGGTTTGATTTCTTTTTCGGCTTCGCGAATACAGGCATCGACTATTTCACACATGAGCGCTACGGTGTGCCATCCATGTTCCGCGGCAACAGGCGAATCAAGGAGGAAGGGCACGCCACAGACCTGTTCCGCCGGGAGGCACTGCGCTTCATCGATGAAAATCGCACACGGCCTTTTTTCCTGTATCTCCCATTTAATGCGCCGCACATGGCCTCCACATTTGACAAAGCTGCTGTACAGGAAACGCCGGAATGGCTCGGCAAGTATCAAGGGAGGAAAAATGCAGCGTACCTGGCGTTGATCTCTCATCTCGACGACGCCGTGGGGAGCGTCATGGAGCGCCTGCGCCGGCATGGCCTGGAAAATAACACACTGGTGATTTTCACGAGTGACAACGGCGGCTCCAGGCAGGAAATGAACACTCCTCTGCGCGGCGGCAAATCCACGATGTGGGAAGGTGGGTTGCGGGTGCCGATGATCGCACACTGGCCGGGTCGCATCCCGCGAGGCCTTGTGTCCACCGAGTTCCTGAGCACGGCGGAATTTCTACCCACCTTTGCCGCCGTTGGTGGCGCCGCCACTCCAAGAGGCGTCAAATTGGACGGCTTCAATATGCTGCCCGTCCTCGAAGGCAAGGCTAAATCACGCCGCACGGAATTCTTCTGGCAACGCCGGAGCGAAAAGGCCGCGCGCGTGGGGGCGTGGAAGTGGATCGAATCGCAACGAGGTGGCGGCCTCTTTAATCTTTCCACCGATATCGGCGAGAAAAACGATCTCTCAAGGGAGAAACCCGATGTGCTGGCCCGCGTAAAGGACCGCTGGGCCGCCTGGCGCAAGGAAATGGACGAAAGCGAACCGCGCGGTCCGTTCCGGGATTACTGAGCTGCGACCGGGCTTTCTAAGACTTCCACTTCAGGCCTCAGACGCAGTCCACTTTTGCCTTCTGAAAATTCGGCGTTGATTGGCGCCGGCGCGGCACATCCACGTGGAAACTTGCTGTCGCCACGAAAAGCATGGGAAGGGATTTCAGAGCACGAAATAACTAAAATGTTCCGGCTCGCGTCCCTGCCACTGGCGCCACCTTTGGAGAGCGCTATCTTTTAATTTTTTAATTGACAGCCGTGCTTTTCGTGAGTACGCTGGGAATGAGCTATTAATTCTTTAACAGAATGGATGGTGACCCTGTGGCCCGGCCGAAATCGCCGATGTTAACCGATGCTGAATTGCGGCTGATGGAGGTGTTGTGGGACCGGGGTCCTTCCACTGTCGGTGAGGTGACGGAGGCGCTTCCGAAAGGCGTGGAACTTGCCTACAGCAGCGTGCTGACGACCTTACGAATTCTCGAACAGAAAGGGTACGCACGGCATGAGAAGCGCGGGCGCGCGTTCGTGTATGCTCCGTTGATCCGGCGCCGCGATGCCCAGACAAGCGCTGTGCGCCACTTGCTGGGAAGATTTTTCGAAGATTCGCCCGAATTGCTCGTTTTAAACGTTTTGGAAGATGAGCGGCTGAGCGCGGCGGAATTACGCAAGCTGCGCAAGATGATTGAGGAGGCCGAGTGAGCCTGCCCTGTACGAACGTGCTACTGGAGGCCCTTCTGAATGGTGCGTGGCAGAGTGTATTGTTTGCGGCACTGGCCTGGACGCTGTTGAAGGCTCTGCCCGCGCTCGGCGCAGGTGTGCGGTATGTGGTCTGGTACGCGACGCTGGTAGCGGCGCTGCTCTTTCCCGCCGCCCGCCTTGTTACGCACTGGCCGGTGGCGGTGCCACCGGCGCGAGCATTCGTGATCGGCTCGGTAGCCAGAGGTCACGAGAGCGCACCGGCTCCCGCTTTTCAGGTGCTGCCGGTGACCATACCAGGAGGTTGGCCGGCCTGGCCGTTCTTCAGTGTGTGGCTCGTTATATCGGGCCTGCTGATGGCACGGCTCCTTCGTGGAGTGCATCACTTACGGAGATTGAAGGCTGTTTCGGAAGAACCTCCGGAGACGCTCCGGCGTTGGAGTGAACAGTGGCTGCGGCAGGACAGCGGAGCGCGTAACGCGCGTCTTCGAGTTTCTTCGCAAGTCCGGCTTCCCGTCACGGCAGGAATGAGAAACCCGGCGATTCTCTTTCCAGCCGCGCTTGCCTCGAAACTCGCGGAAGAAGATGCACACAGCATCTGGTTGCACGAAACGGCCCACGTGCGCCGGTGGGACGACTGGACGAAATTCGGTCAGCGGTTCCTGGAAGCAGTGCTTTTCTTCCATCCAGTGGTGTTGTGGGTAGGGAGAAGGCTCCAGTTTGAGAGAGAGCTCGCGTGTGATGAGTGGGTAATCCGCCGGACGGGCCGGCCGCTTTGTTACGCAGCGTGCCTGGCCAGGTTGGCGGAGTTCGCTTCGCCGGAATCTTGCGCGGCTCCCGCGCTGCCGATGGCCAAGGACAGACAACAGATTTTCAGGAGAGTCGAAATGCTGCTGCATCGTGATCGAAAGATACATTCACTCCGGCCGCAAGTTGCCGGTGCCATTACGTTGGTGCTGTTGGTGGCGGGTGCGGTTTCACTGACCTTGATGTCTCCGGTGCTCGTCATGGCCCAGGCGCCGGAGGTGCCCGCCGAAATACCCGTTCTGTCTCAGGCGCCGGCTCTATCCACGGTTGCGCTCCAGCCAACTCCGGCTCCGGCCTCTGACGCACCTGCGCCGCCGGCGCCGGCTCCACAACCCGAGGCCAAACCCGCCAACGCCGATGAGCGCCAGGCGCTGGATGAGGCTTCCCGGGAGCAACGGGAAAAGATCCAGCAGTTCACTGAAGAGATCCGCCGGCAGGTACAGGAGCAAATCCGCCCGCAGGTGGAAGAGATCCGCCAGTTGAGCGAGCAAATCCGCGAGAAGGTCCAACAGATCAGACCCGTGGCGGAAAAAACGAAAGAACTGACGAAACGGCTTCAACAGCAAATGCTTTCAGCTAAACCGGATGAAGCGGTGATGAGGAAGTTGCAGAAGGAAATGAACCAACTTCGGGAGCAAGCTGCCGAGGCAGCCCAAGTGGACCTCCAGGCTCTCGAAGAGAAGGTTCGACAGCGCGAAATCAGCATCAAGATTCCGGAAGAACAGATCCGCAAACTGGAAGAACAGATTCGCAAGCTGGAAGAACTAATGCGGATAGAGCGTCAGGCCCGGCGGCCTGCGAGTGTCTAAGTCTAAGCGCCGAGCTATCGCGATCTTGCCAGAGAGATGGTATCCCGATGGGTCGAAATGGCAGACGACGGGGACCACCTCCGCCTCGCGCTCGACAAGCCTGGGGCGTGGGGCCGGAGGTACAACCTGCTGTGAGGCAAACTGAGCTGATTCTGCAGATATTCCGCCCATTTCGTGAGCAGCGGCCGATACCGCCGGCTGAAACCGGCATCCCCCTCTGCTCATGCCAGAGCGGCCATCGTGGTCAGCATGTTTCCGCTCTCTTCCAGCGGCATCTGGCTCTCCAGTCCATTCGCCAGTAGATATTGGCTGAGGTCATGGGATGCGAACGCCCAACGGCAGCGACGGGATTGCGCCCGGTCGGGAACGGGCCGCAGTGGGGCCCTCAACAGTTGCCAGGCGTCTCAGGACTTGGATAGCGCGAAGCGCTTTATCGGCTCAGCGGTTGCGGTCCAGATAGTCCAGCACAATGTTGGTCATCACCTTCACGCCAACCTGCAAGCTCGATTCATCGGCATCGTAGTCGGGCGTATGCAGCATCGCCGTAATCCCTTTAGCTTTGTTCCCGACCCCCAGCCAGTACATGAATCCGGGAATCTGTTTCTGGAAATACGCGAAATCTTCAGCGCCCATCACCGGAGCCAGGTGCAAAACATTCTCCGGCCCCAGAGTCTTGCGGATAATCGGCAGAGTCGCTTCCACCAGCGCGGTATCGTTCACTGTAGGCGGATTCGAGCGCGGTGACCAAGTCACTTCCGCGGAAGCCCCATGCGATGCGGCAACACCGTTTGTAATTTCACGCACCAGTGTTATGGCGCGCTCGCGAACGTGCTCGCTATGAGTCCGGAGAGTACCTTCCAGCCGTACTTCGTCCGCGATGATGTTGTGGCGGTTGCCTCCGTGGATGGACCCGAACGTCAGCACCAGAGGTTCGACCGGATCGATGCGGCGGCTGCGGATAGTCTGGAGTGCCAGGATGACCTCGGCGGCGACGACAACCGGGTCAATGCCCTGGTGCGGCCACGCGGCATGTACCTTTTTGCCGATGATGCGAACGGTAAGCGAGTCCGAAGAGGCCAGCACGGCGCCCGGCGAGAAACCGATGGTGCCGGCCTCGATCAGCGGGTTCGTGTGCAGTGCAAAAATGGCCCCCGGCTTCGGATTTTCGAGCGCTCCTTCGCGGATCATCCGGACAGCACCCGAATCTTCGCCTTCCGGCGCGCCCTCTTCGGCGGGCTGAAAGATGAACTTGACGGATCCGGGAATCTCGTTCCGCATTTTGCTCAACACCTCCGCGGTGCCGAGCGCCACGGTCATATGTACGTCATGCCCGCAGGCATGCTTCACGCCCTTGTTTTTCGATTTATAGGGAACGTCCAGCGTCTCCTCGATCGGCAGCGCATCCATGTCGGCGCGAATCGCCACCACCGGTCCGGGTTTGCCTCCTTTCAGCAGGGCGACAATCCCGTAGCGGCTCACCCCAGTGCGGATATCGTCAAAGCCCAACGTCTTCAGCTTTTCCTGAATCACCTTGGACGTTCGCTCCTCCCGGTTCGACAGTTCGGGATGCATGTGAAAATCTCTGCGCTGTGCGACGAGCGACTCCTGCAGGGAGGCTACTGCGTTGGCGACCCGCTCCTGTCGCGACTGAGCGTTCAATAAAACCGGGATGGCTATAAGCCCGCAAATCAAGACTCGAGTTTGCATGGTTTTCGCATTAGGTTATCACGGTGGAATTACAGCCTGGCGTGCCGGGGAATCGGAACACGGAAGGTGAGCCCGGCCTCCGGCGTGTTAAATTTAAGGATTCGGCTGGTTCTCCCGCATTTTCTAAATGGATAATGATCCGAGTTCGACTCCAGGCGCAAAATTCCAGCGCCTGGTGGATATCATGGCGCAACTTCGTTCCCCCGGCGGCTGTCCCTGGGATCGCGAGCAGAATTTCGACACCATCAAACCTTATCTGCTCGAGGAGACCTACGAGGTGCTGGATGCCATCGATGCCCGCGACTGGCACAATCTCGCCGACGAGTTGGGCGACCTGATGCTGCAAGCCGTCTTTTTTGCGCAGATGGCAGCCGAGCAGGGATCCTTCCGCATTGAAGACTCGCTGGATGCCATCAACGAAAAGCTTATTCGCCGCCATCCGCACGTTTTCGGTGACCGAACGGCACAAACCGCCGGTGAGGTGATACGGCAGTGGGAGGAAATCAAGGCGGATGAACGCGAAAAGCAAGGGAAGCGTGTGGAAGGCTTGCTGTCCTCTGTTCCCCGGTCGCTGCCCGCGCTGGAGGAAGCGCAGAAAATCGCCGAAAAGGCGGCCCGCGTTGGGTTCGACTGGTCCACACCGGAGCAGGTGATCGGCAAGCTCCACGAAGAACTGGAGGAGCTCAGCCAAGCCAGACAAAGCGAATCGCACGAGCAACTGAAGGAAGAGCTTGGAGACATCCTGTTTGTCGTTGTGAATATCGCCCGGTTTTTCCACGTGAATGCCGAACAGGCGCTGCGGAAAACAAATGCGAAATTCCGCCGCCGCTTCGGCTACCTGGAACAGAAGCTATCCGAAACC
>CAADGY010000211.1 GCA_900696665.1 uncultured Acidobacteriota bacterium | reverse complement strand
TGCCACGTGAAAAAACTGGTGAAACCAGTCGTTCGGCACTGCATCGTCATACTTCAGTTTCAGGTGGAGCCGCAGTACCTGCCATCGCAATTCCGCGAGCAAGGCCGAGTCGCGCAGCAAATCGTCCATCCCCTCGTTGTAGCCGCGGATGAGAGCGCTTCTGTCCCGTTCCGGGTATGCCGTCAGTTGTTCAAGATACAGGCTCGTCGCAGCGCTTTCGAGGATGGCACGGCGAACGTAGTCGCGCTCGTGCCCGCCGTCTTCAGCGAAAATCCGGGCTGTCCGTTCGAGGCTCTGTGCGGCAGCAGCGGCCAGGCGGGCGGGAAACTCATTGGCGCGCGCGAGTTGCGTATCCGCTTCATTGCGGACCCCGGCTTTCCACAACTCCCACGTTTCGGCAAGCGTGATGCCAGGCCGTTTCGGGTTGGGTTGCCCTCTGCGTCTGTGCCATTCGCGCATAGCATACATCGCAGCGGCTGCCGCCAGGGCGAGCAGCAATGGAATAAGATCTCGAAGCACTCTTGGATGGCAAGAGCTTTAGAGTTCTGAAAGTTCCTGGAGTTTACCGTTGCTGTCTCCAATGCTCTCAGGCTCAACCCCTGCTCTCTCCAGGATAGACATGTAGAGGTTGGCCATGGGTGTCTCGATTGGAAACCGGAGGTGCCGGCCGGGGTGGAGAGTGCCGCCGCCCCGCCCGGCAACCAGCACGGGCAGATTCTCGTGCCGATGCCGGTTTCCGTCGCTGAGGCCGCTGCCGTAAACGATTATCGAGTGATCGAGTAGGGTCCCATCACCGTCTGAGACGGATTTCAGCCGGTTCAAGAACCAGGCAAACTGCTCCATGTGGTAGCGGTTGATGCGCCGCACCTTGTCAATCATCTCCGGGTTGTTGCGATGATGCGTCAGGGGATGATGAGCATCGGAAATACCGATTTCCCGGTAGCTGCGCCCGCTGCCTTCGCGCGCCATCATGAAGGTGATGATGCGTGTAAGATCCGTCTGGAACGCCACCGCCATCAAGTCGAACATCAGGCGCGAGTGCTCGGCATAATCCACGGGAATGCCGGCGGGTTTGCCGGGAAGCTGCGCCGGCGCCGGCCCTCGTGACGCGGCGGACTGTTCGGCCGCTTCAATTCGCTTTTCGATATCGCGAATGCCGAAGAGATATTCGTCGAGCTTACGCCGGTCGGTAGGACCAAGCTGTGCTTTCAACTGTTCGGTGTCGCCAGCAACGAAGTCGAGGATGCTCTTTTTGTACAAAACACGCTTGGCGCGCGCGGCCGCGCTTTCTCCGTCGTAAGCGGCGAACAAGCGCTCGAAAACGAGACGAGGATTAATCTCCGGCGGAAGCGGGTTTGACGGTGTGCGCCAGGAGATGCTGTTGCTGTACGCGCAACTGTAGCCCGAATCACAACTTCCCACCTGTCTGCCGTCCTCACAGCCCAGTTCGAGCGAAGCGAACATCGTGCGGTTGCCGGTCGCTTGTGCAGCCACCTGGTCCGCCGAGATGCCATTGCGGATGTCGGCGCCCGCTGTTTTGCGTGGGTGAACTCCGGTCAAAAAACTGGCCGCGGCGCGGGCGTGATCGCCGGGACCATCACCGAGCGCACGTCCGCCATTGTGCGTGAGACCCGAGATAAGCAGGAAATCCCGGCGAAAAGGAGCAACCGGTTCCAGTATGAACGGCAACTCGAAATCCGCTCCTTCGCCAGCCGGGGTCCAGTCGGCCATGTGAACGCCGTTCGGCACGTACACGAACGCCATCCGTAGGGGAGCCGGCTGTGCGCGAGCCCTGGACGCGCCGGATGCCGGCATCATTGAATCCAGAAACGGAAGAGCAACCGCCGTTCCCAATCCACGCAAGAAAGTACGCCTATGCAGGTGCTTCCCACTCATCCGCTTTTCCCTCGGAGTCTCTGCCGTTCGCCTTCTCCACGGCGCATCCGGAAAGGCGGGCTATTTACGATCTCCAGCACCAGGCTGGAGAACCGGTATTGCTGCTCCGTGATTTTACGACAAATTGCCTGCACGGCAGGCCGGTCCGAACGCGCCAACCCACGTCCAATAGCATAGGTCAACATCTTTTCCACAAAGCCCTGAACGAACGGGTCCGGATCTTCTACCAGAATCTTCTTAAGCTCACGAGGTCCGTTGAACACTTTGCCTCCGGGCAGGATGCCGTTGGCTTCAATCTGGTAGCTTCCATCGTGAGTGCGCCATGCGCCGACGGCGTCGAAGTTTTCGAGGGCAAAACCCAGCGCGTCCATTTTCGCATGGCAGACGGCGCAAGCCGGGTTTGCGCGATGCTGTTCGAGTTGCTGGCGCAGCGTGCCCGACACGCCAACCGCCTTCTCATCCAGGTTCGGCACATCTGGCGGAGGAGGAGGCGGCGGAGCGTTCAGAATGTTTTCCAGCAGCCACTTGCCGCGCAAAACAGGAGATGTCCGATTCGGATACGAAGAGACGGTGAGAACGCTGGCTTGCGTCAGGATGCCGCCGCGACTCGCGCCCGAGACATCCACGCGGCGGAAATGATTGCCTTCGATGCCGGCGATCCCATAATGCTTTGCAAGCCTGTCGTTGAGGTACGTGTAATCCGCAGCGAGAAAATCGAGGATGCTTCGATCCTCGCGAACAATACTCTCGAAAAACAGTTCCGTTTCCCGGCTCATCGCGTCGCGCAATTCGCCGTCAAAGTTCGGGAACTTCCCGGGGTCAGGCCGATGGCTTTCCAGGTTGCGGGTCTGAAGCCACTGCCCGCCGAAGTTTTCGGCCAATGCTTTCGATCGAGGGTCACGCAACATGCGGCGAGTCTGTATCGCCAGCACTTCCCGGTTCTTCAGCACGCCCGCCTCCGCGAGCCGGAACAGTTCTTCATCCGGCATGCTGCTCCATAGGAAGTAAGACAGACGCGAAGCAAGCTCAAAATCGGTGATAGGGTGCGCAGCGCC
>CAADGY010000210.1 GCA_900696665.1 uncultured Acidobacteriota bacterium | reverse complement strand
GGCAACTTGGCGTCAACCTGCCAAGCCATCTCCAACTCAATCGCGAATGTAGTGTAGACTCGGTAACCGCCTAAACCTGTTTTCAATGGCTTAGGCCGGATTTCGTCCCTGTGGTGACGAACTTGGGTTAGTGTTGATTTGTCGAGAATCGTGAGGAAGATCTGGACCCGGAGAGGGCGAGCGTCTGCTGAACCCTGCGCGTGAGGACATCGGCTGTAAAGGGCTTCGACAGTAACGGAATTTCGGCGCCGTCGAGACCGTAGCTCAGGATAATGTCGTCGGTGTAACCGGACATATAGAGTACGGGCACTGAAGGGTCCTTAGCTCTCATAATCTGTGCCAGTTCCCTGCCGGTCATGGCGGGCATCACCACGTCGGTCAGTACGAGATCGATCTCCGCGCGATGCCGCTCAAAAGTGCGAAGACCTTCCCGGCCGTCAGTGGCCTCCAACACATTAAAACCACGACGCCGGAGCGCTTCGGCTGCGAATTGCCTCACACCCGCTTCGTCCTCCACAAGGAGAATCGTTTCGCCGTGGGCCTGGCCCGGTGAGGTCTCCTCCGGTTCCGATAGCGAACTGGTGTCCACGCAGCCCGCCCGCTTCAAGATAATCTGGAACACGCTTCCCATGCCGGGCTGGCTGCCGACACGAACATCGCCCCCGGACTGCCGCACGATGCCATAAACCATAGAGAGCCCCATGCCCGTGCCTTTGCCCTTTTCTTTCGTACTGAAGAACGGCTCGAAAAGATGCGACAGAACCTCGTCCGTCATACCCGACCCGTCGTCCGCGACGGAAAGAGTCACGCAAGGTCCCGGCTCCAACTGAAGGGAGTTCTGCCCGATGGTGGACTCGTCGAGGTAAACGTTGGCGGTCTCTATCCTCAGCACCCCCCCCGCGGGCATGGCATCTCGCGCATTCAGCGCCAGATTCATTACAACCTGTTCCATCTGGCCGTGGTCGGCATAAATGGGCCACAGGTTTGGATACAGCGCGAGATGAAGCTGAATGTGCTCTCCAATGAGCCTGCGCAGCATGGTTTCCATTCCATGGATGACGGAATTCAAGTCGAGGACGGCTGCGCGCGCGACCTGCTTCCGGCTAAACGCCAGCAATTGCTGTGTGAGGCGTTCCGCGCGCTTTGCCGCGCCGCTGATCTCAGTGATGCTGTCCCGAACCGGATCATCCTTTGCCAGCGCCTCCAATGCAAATTCGCTATAGCCCAAGATCACGGTCAGAAGGTTATTGAAGTCGTGGGCCACCCCGCCGGCGAGTCTGCCAACGGCCTCCATCTTCTGTGACTGGCGCAACTGCTGCTCCAGGTCTTTGCGATCGCTGATATCCGTCAGGGTGGTCTGGTAGCCAATGATATTGTTGCTTTCATCGCGGACGGCACACGTGTTCGCCAGCGCGGTGATGGTTCGCCCGTCGGTGCGCCGCAACTGAAGTTCGAGATTGCGCGTCTGGGCCGCACCGGGAAAAGATTCCTCTTTGGGTGTCTTCGCCTGTCCGGCAACGTAAGAATTCAAGGTATCGAGAAAGAGATCCTCTTCCTTTTCGAGACCGAGCATCGACAACAGAGCTGGATTCGCCGCGGTGATCCGTCCTTCCGTCGTGGTCTTGCATACCCCGTCGGGAACGTTCTCGAATAGGCCGCGAAACCTCGCCTCGGAGGCCTGCACTCTGGCGACCAGCCATGCCACGTTAGCTGCCATCCGGTTGAAAGTCTCCGCCAGTTCCGCCAGCTCGTTTTTTGCCCTCACACGCACGCGTGCCGAGAAGTTGCCGGTCTGAAATGAGCGGGCCGCCTGTGTCACCTCGGCGATGGGAGCAGCGATCTGCCGCTTCGTGAACCGCAGTGCCGCCACAACAAACATCAGGTTCATGAAACAGATGGAAAAAAGCACCGTCAGCATGTTGGCCCGCAGGCGCTGTTTGCGTTCTTCAAAGAGCGCCGCGAGCCCCGTTGTGCCGGCAGCGAGCTGGGGCAAGCCTCTTTGAGCCGCTTTGAACGCACCGCGGAGCTCCGGCGTGTTCCCTGGCTCTTCGGCAAGCAGGAGGAGCGGGCCCCTGAGCCGTACCCAAGTTCGCTTGATGCGCATGAGCGCCGGATGGAATTCCGGTAGCGCGGGAGGGATATGAACCCCGAGAGCTCCACCTCCCATCTCGAAACTCCAGAGCGAGCTGTCAAACTCGTTTATGATCGAGAGCAGCCGATCCTCTATTCCAGGTTCTTCGATCCGCGCTCCCAGCGCGTACGTATACATCTCCTGCACCAGCATGCGCTGCCGCGCTGCCAGCACCTCAAACCGGCTATCGTCGGCTGTGCGGCCCAGAAACCAGAAGAAAGTCCCCAGGGCAATAATGCCGCCGGAAGCCAGCAGAAACAGAATTATGGCTGCTTTTTGAGCTAAGGGGAGGCGTTCGGAAAAATCGCGGAGATCCCGGACCGCTCTCCACGCCCCGTTGGAATAGCGGTTATATGAATGGGATTTATGACGCTTCCGCCTTAGTTCGGGGACAGCAATCCTAAAGCCTCTCCAGGCCACTATTTAATTTTACTCAGAACATTAAGATATAGAACTTCTTTTTTGATGGTAACCAGGCTGCAAAACTGGGGGTAGTACTCATAGGAAAATGTCCTATAGACACAATTAAAGAGGAATATTTCCGTGTTTTTTTCTGGGCGAGGAATCGGTTTTATTCTCGAGCAGCCGCAACGCGCGTATCAGCTTCGGACGAGTTTGGCGCGGTTCGATTACATCGTCCACGAAACCTCTTTCGGCAGCTATGAAGGGATTGGCGAAGCGGTCGCGGAACTCCTGGATCTTTGCCTTGCGCGCTTTGTCCGGGCCATCTCCTCCCGTGAGTTCCCTGCGGTACACGATATTCACCGCGCCTTCCGGACCCATCACGGCGATTTCCGCGGTGGGATAGGCGAAATTCATGTCGGTGCGGAGATGCTTCGACCCCATGACGCAATAAGCGCCGCCGTAAGCCTTTCTCGTAATGACTGTAATTTTCGGTACCGTGGCTTCGGCGTACGCATACAACAGCTTTGCTCCATGGCGAATAATGCCGCCGAATTCCTGGTTCGTCCCGGGCAGGAATCCGGGTACGTCCTCGAAGGTGATGATCGGGATATTGAAGGCGTCGCAAAATCGCACAAAACGTGCAGCTTTCACGGAAGAGTCTATATCCAGGCACCCGGCAAGATGGGCAGGCTGGTTCGCCACGATGCCTGCCGGGCGGCCATCCAGGTGCGCGAACCCGATGACAATATTCTTCGCGAAATGTTGCTGCACTTCAAAAAAATCGCCATCATCCACCACGCGGAGAATAACGCCCCGCATGTCGTAAGGGACGTCGGGCTGCTCGGGAACCACGCTGTCGAGTTGCGGGTCCTCGCGGTCCGGGGGGTCGGAGGTGGCGCGCAACGGAGCATCGTCCAGGTTGTTCTGCGGGAGAAAACTGAGCAGGCGGCGAACCATCCGCAGGCAATGCGCGTCGCCGGATGCCAGAAAATGGGCTACTCCGCTTTTCTGGTTGTGGGTCATCCCGCCGCCGAGTTCCTCTTTGCTGACGTCTTCGTGCGTGACGGTTTTGATGACATCGGGTCCCGTGATGAACATATGGCTGGCGCCATCCACCATGAAGACGAAATCGGTAAGTGCCGGGGAATACACCGCGCCGCCGGCGCACGGCCCCATGATAGCGGAGATCTGGGGAACCACTCCGCTTGCCAGCGTGTTCCTCAGGAAGATGTCGGCATAGCCGGCCAGCGAAAGCACTCCTTCCTGTATACGGGCGCCGCCGGAATCATTCAGCCCGATAATCGGGCAGCCGTTACGGAGCGAAAGGTCCATCACCTTGACGATTTTTTGTGCGTTGGCTTCCGACAAAGAGCCGCCGAATACGGTGAAGTCCTGGGCGAACACGCAAACCGGCCTGCCGTTGACGTGACCGTAACCGGTGATGAATCCGTCGCCGTCGACAATGTGTTTCTCCATGCCGAAATCGCGGCAGCGGTGGCGCACGAGTTTATCGAGTTCTTCGAACGTCCCTTCATCAAGCAGCAGTTCGACGCGTTCGCGCGCGGTGAGTCTCCCCTCCCGGTGCTGGCGCTCGCGGCGTTCCGGTCCGCCTCCTGCCTCCGCGGCCGCCTTTCGCCGCCGCAACTCTTCCAGCCTGTCCATGGCCATAACAGAACAGTAGCGTACGCGAGTGCGCGAAGCTACGCCGGCGGGCGCCTGCTGGCCCGCGCGGCTCAGTTCCGGGCGAACCTTTCCGAGCCGCGCCCGCAAGGAAGCTGGACATCGGAAGTACGTCACTGAACGTAGTAGCCGCTGCGCGCCCGGACCACCGCGCCCGGATACCGCCGGCGCGCCGCGGGAGTAAGTTCAACGCGAATCTGCCGGAATGTTCCGGACTTTGCTTCCGGAGCGTTGTAGGCGAGGGTGTATCGTGTGCGGATACGCTCCATCATCTCGGGGAAGGACTGGTCGGCGCGGTTCACCTTCACGGCTTCTCCGCCGGTCTGCTCGGCCAGTTTGAACACGTCGGCGGGAGTGAAATCCGGATTCTGGTACACGCCCGGACGTGGCGCGCCAGGACGCTCGGCTTTGCCTACCACAATGGCGTTCAGCACGGTGTCTTCCCGCAACAGTTCACCGGTGACCTTGGAGTCGGGCGTCTTGTAATTCAGGCTCAGATTGTCGGTGAGAATCAAAATGGCGCGCCGGTCCTGCCGGTTCCCAAATTCGGACCCTTTGTATCGCGCCATGTAGGATACGCTATCCAGGATGGACTCGTTGATGGCCGTGCCCGCGCCCAGGTCATGTTCGTTACTGGAATCCCGGATCTTTTCTGCTACCTGAACCAGATCGCCGGTAAAGGGCTGTGTGACTTCGCTTCGCCTGCTGAAGAGCATCACAGCCACTCTATCTCCCACCCGCAGATACCGCAGGGCCTTTTCGGCCGTGTTCGACATCTGATCGAGATACTTTCTCATGCTGCCGCTCACGTCCAGCAACAGCAGAAGGGATAGCGGGTCCCGGTCGCGTCCGAAGTAGGCCACCGGTTGCGGTACGTCTTCGTCGAACACGGCGAAATCGTCGCGTGTGAGACCCGTGATCACATTTCCATCATGGTCCGTCACCTGTACGTCTACCCTTACCTGCGTCACACCGGTACGGAAGACCGGCGTTCCTTCCGTGGACGCTGGCGCCGGAGCCTGGCCCTGGCCTGCCAATCTCATCGCAGGCAGTACCATGAGAGTGAAAAGAATGAAAAACCTGACCATTGGCACGGCGGGGCACATTGACCACGGCAAAACGGCGCTGGTGCGCGCTTTGACCGGTGTCGATACCGACCGGCTGGCGGAAGAGAAGCGCCGCGGCATCTCTATCGATCTCGGCTTCGCACACATGGATTTATCGTCCGGGCTTCGCATCGGTTTCGTTGATGTTCCGGGCCACGAGCGATTTGTTAAAAACATGCTGGCGGGTGTGGCCGGAATCGATATGGTTCTTTTTGTGATCGCCGCCGATGAATCCATTAAACCGCAGACGCGCGAACACTTCGATATCTGCCGTCTGTTGGACGTCAGGAAAGGCATTCTGGTTTTGACAAAGTCGGACCTGGCCGAGCCGGACATCCTCGAGCTGGTAAAGCTGGAAGCCGAAGATTTTGTGCGAGGCTCGTTTCTTGAAGGCGCTCCCACTGTGGCGGTCAGTTCGACAACGGGAGAAGGGCTGGACCAGTTGCGCGCGGAAATCCGGCAAATGGCCGAGTCTATTCCGTCGCGGAATACGGCCGGGTTGTTCCGCCTGCCCATCGACCGCTCTTTCTCTATGAAGGGCTTCGGGGCGGTGGTGACGGGCACGCTGGCCGCCGGTTCGGTGAAGACCGAACAGGAGGTGGAAGTGCAGCCTTCCGCACAGCGGTTTCGCGTCCGGGGAATCCAGGTGCATGGTGAAGGTGTAGAGAGCGCGGAAGCGGGGCAGCGTACCGCTCTCAATCTTGCCGGCGCGGACCATCGCCACCTCACGCGGGGGATGGTGCTTACCGTACCAGGCTTGCTTCGTCCAACCACCCGGCTCGATTGCCTGCTATATCTGCTCCCGTCGTCGAAGCCCCTGAAACACGGCGCTCCGGTTCACTTTCATGCGGGCACGGCGGAGGTGGAAGGCGAGATTCGCATGCTCGATCGCCTTTCGGCGCTTGCTCCCGGCGAGAGCACTTTCTTGAGAATTCTGCTGCGCCATCCTGTCCTGCTCCTGCCCGGAGACCGCTTCATCGTTCGTATGTTCTCTCCGGTCGTGACCATCGGAGGCGGACGCGTTATCGACATCGATGTGCCTCGCCGGATTTCCCGCCCTGAGGCCTTCCGCCGTATGCAATTCCTCTCTAAGGCCGGCGATGCCGCCCGCGTGTCGACGCTGGTCAGGGAATCGGCCTGCGGCTTGTCCCTGGCCGGGCTTGTGGTCCGGACAGGCCTGCCGCTTGCCTCTCTGGAGACGCTCGCCCGCCGCGACGAGTTTGTCGCCTCCGGTGGTTGGCTGCTGGACCGCAAATGGTTCAGTGCCGCTTCCGCCGGTTTGAGCCGGGTCCTCGAGGACTTTCACCGTGCCAACCCGCTGCTTCCCGGCATTCCCAAGCAGGACTTGCGAAGCCGCCGATTCCCCGATTGTCCCCCGCCGCTTTTCGATGAGCTGGTTTATTTCAATAGGGCGCTGGTAGCGGACGGCGAGTTCGTGCGCTCCGCTACCCATAGGATTACCTTGCAGGAGAACGAGGCAGAAGCATTGGAGACAATGGAGCGCCTTTTTCGGGATGCCGGTCTTGCTGTCCCGGCGACGAAGGATGTGCTGGCGCGGTCCGGCCTCGATGCGGTGCGCTCCCGCCGTCTCCTTCAGATGCTTCTGCGCAGCGGAAAACTCGTGAGAGTGGGAGAAGACCTGGTCTACCATCAGACTGCTCTCGAAGGACTGAAAAGCCTTCTGGCAACTCACGTGGGTGAGCGTTTTGCCGTCGCGGAGTTCAAGGACTGGACCGGCATTTCGCGCAAG
>CAADGY010000209.1 GCA_900696665.1 uncultured Acidobacteriota bacterium | reverse complement strand
CACTGCGTCACGGTGTCCACCGCATTGATGTGATATACGCCCGGCTGGCCATCGTGCTGCCCCTGATGTACCGTGTCCACGCGCAGATATCCGGCTTGTCCTTTCGGGTCCGGTTGGCGCCGCTCCCCGATCGAGACCTGGCGTGCTTGGGTGTGCTGCACGCTCACGCGAATCTTCCGGTAGGTCCTCGACTTGCTTAGATTGTAGATGTGCGAGGCCGAGATCGCCGCCAACCGCTGGAACCTCTTGTCCGCAAATACCTCCCAGCCCCGCCAGCACAAGTGCCGCACCGCCGGACCTGACAAGTCCTCGTGAGCTGCATCCACCTCGGCCAGCGTGGCGATATCGGCGGCCGTGTACCGCCGCGGGACATTCGGGCGCTGGGCCGGCTTCCGCCCGATGCGCCGCGTTTCGACCCAGCGCTGGATCAGCCGGGTCACTTGGGCGCGGCTCAAGGCTGTGACCTTGGCCAGGAAGCTCCTCACGATCCCTTTTTGTCCTTTCTTCAACCGACGATACTGATGCGGCTTCAGCACCCGCTCGATGAGCCCATAGACTGCCCCCGCCTCCACCGCAGACCAAGCCACGTGCCGGTTCTGTCGTCACAAACTCCTTCATCTCAGCGAGCGTCAGCCGCTCCCAATTCTTCATGCGGATTGTCATTCATCCGCAGTATCCGGCATTCTCGTTTCAGGCTCATCTCCCGTTGGAATCGAAATCCCATTTCAGGCTCACCCTGCACTGGAACCGGACCCTCTGCTCAGGCTCATTCTGCATTGGACAATTCTGGGATAAGCATCCTTCAGATTTTTCGCTTACACTGGGTTGAAGAATGGTTTGTGAGCTAGACGGGGCCAAACCAGTTAATTCGTTCGCACTGGTTTCCTATATCCCCGATCCGCTGGGTGGGTTTCTTGATCGCCTCCGTCAGGAACTGGTGCCGTCGTGTCTGCTGCATTCCCACGTCAGCATTCTGCCCCCGCGGCCTCTTAATGGCCACGCGGACGAGGCATTTGGGCGCATCTGCTCGCGAATGAAGCAGGTGAACGCTTTTGAGCTGCATCTGGGCGATGTCGAGATTTTCGAGAATACCGCCGTTGTGTACATCGCGATCCGGGATGGGTTTGAAGAACTGAAGGCCATGCATGGCCTTCTCAACGCAGGCGCCCTTTCGTTTGAAGAACCCCACAGTTACCACCCGCACATCACCCTGGCCCAGGATTTTCCGAGGGAGCAGTTGCACGAGTTGGCCGCCCGCGCCGCCCGCCGCTGGAGCGAGTTCGATCAAAAGCGGGCCTTCCCGTTAGAGGAGGCGGCGTTTGTGCAGAATACGGATCGCAACATCTGGATCAACCTGGGGCACTGCCCCTTGTCACGGGTACCGGCAACTCTCTAAGCTTCCGTTATTCGAACATCTTCAGTTGCTCGCGGGCGGGCTCAACCCTTCTTCGCTGGCGCCGCGCTCCGCCGATTACACCGGCCACGTGGATGCCGGAAAGCGCGCGGCGGGGAATGAACACTTTCTGGTTGTTCGAGAGCGGATCGGGAGGTACCAGCGTGAACCCGGACGGTTCGATTTGAAGCAGGTCGTTGGCTAGAATGCCTTCCAGCACATCGCCGTCCCGGAAACGCATGCGTACCCACAACCCGGCGGACTTCGGCCGGGTTGCGAACTCACGCTTTTCTTTTCCCGGATCTCCGCTTAAGAACTCGCGTACGAAATAGACCGTCTTGATCTCTTCGTAGGAGAGGATTATCAGGTTCCCCGACAGACTCAATAACTCCACACCGGCTGCTGAAAGATAGGTCTGCGGATTCACAAAACCGGATATCGGCTCCCGATCGAATCGCTGCACGACTACCTTCTTGGTGGTAGACCCCGCCAAAATGCTTCCATCCTCAGTTTTCTTTAAACATTTTCGCGAGTATTGTATCATTGGCACGATGCCTAGCGCGGATGTGCTAACGGCGAGAATCGACGAGTATCTGGACTTCTGCCGGATGGAAAAGGGCTTAGCTCACAATAGTTTGGACGCCTATGGCCGCGACTTGGCCAAATTCCGGTCGTTTTTTTTGACCCGGGGGAGCGGAATCCCCGATGCTACGGGCGTTCGCGGCTATCTCGATTATCTCTGGGAGAGAGGGCTGTCCAGCCGCTCGATATCCCGAAATCTCACCACCCTGCGAAATTTTTACGCATTCCTGCTGCGCGAAAACTACGTCGCATCCGATGCCACCGCTCTTATTTCCTTACCGCGGCAGTGGAAAGTGCTGCCAAAATCTTTAAATGAAGGGGAAGTTGACAGGCTCCTGGCTGCTCCTGACCCCGCGCGCGGAAACGGTTTACGGGACCGGGCCATGCTGGAACTGCTGTACGCTACCGGGCTGCGCGTATCCGAATTGTGCCAGTTGGAATTGAGTGCCATCGAGTTGGATCTGGGGGTGGTGCGGGTCACCGGCAAGGGCGGAAAGCAGCGTATCGTTCCTGCCGGTAAGCACGCCATCCTGGCCGTAAGAACCTATCTCGAAAGCGGCCGGCCCGCGCTTCTGCGGGGGCGGGGAAGCCGCTACCTATTCGTGACCTCGCGGGGCGGTTGTCTCACCCGGCAAGGTTTTTGGAAGTTGCTTGGCCGGTACGGAAGGCAAGCCGGTGTGTTCCGGCGGTTAACGCCCCACGTCATCCGGCACAGCTTTGCCACGCACTTGCTGGAACACGGAGCCGATCTCCGCAGTGTCCAGACGATGCTGGGGCATGCCGACATCTCGACGACGCAGATCTATACGCATGTCACCCGGTCACGGCTGAGGAAAACGGTAGATGAACATCATCCGCGGGCCTAGGATGGAGTTACTGAGAACTAACTGACATGAGCGACTACATGTTCATGCTGGAAAGCCACCTGACCGCTGGGGAGGCGCGGGTATTGGCCGACGTGCAGGCGGCGGCCGCCGAGGCAAATGTCAACCTATTCCTGGCAGGCGGCGCCATGCGCGACATGTTGGGAGGATTCGTAATTCGCGACCTCGACTTCACCGTCGAAGGCAACTCAGTCAAACTGGCCAGGAAACTCGCCCAGAAGACCGGTGCGAAAATACTTGCCGTGGACGATCACCGCAAGTGTGTGGAACTTCTATTTCCGGGTAACGTGACCGCGGAGATCGGGATGGCGAGACAGGAGCGTTTCCCAAAGCCCGGCGGCAGAGCACAAGTCTCCCCCGCCACCATCTACGAGGATCTGAAGGGGCGGGATTTCACCGTTAATTCCATCGCACTCTCGCTTAATAAGTCCTCCCGCGGGCTGCTGCTCGACCCCAACAACGGGCTGGCAGACCTGGAACATAAAGAGCTGCGTGCAATAACGAACTACACGCTTTACGACGAACCGGTACGGGTGCTCCGCCTTATTCGCTTCAAAGTGCGGCTCGGTTTCACCATTTCCGCGAAAACCGAGGCTCAGTACCGCGCCGTGCGGGAAGCCGGCCTGGAAAGCAAAATCGGGCCGCGATCGCTGCTCCACGAACTGACGCAGATCGCAGCCGAAGCCAACGCCGTTGAAGTGGTGCGCGCTTTGGATCAGGAAGGCTTGCTGCGCCTGTTCTCACCGGCCCTAACCGGGCAGAAGGTGAACCTGGCCGGATTGACGCGCCTACAGAAGGCACGGCAGTTCGTACCTTTTGGCGTAGATTTTCAGATAGAGAATACCGGGCTGTTCCTCAGTATTCTGACCGAAAAGCTTACCCCCAAAGAGAAGTCGGCCATGGCTGCGGCGTTGAAGATGGAAAAGCCGGAGATTGACGCTTGGCAAAAGCTGGATACACGGGTAAAGAAACTCGAAACAGCTTTGAAGTCTCCACGGCTCCAGAAGCCTTCGCTTGTGTACAAGGCGCTGGAGAACGTCCCCGGCGAGGAAATTCTTTTCCTGTATTTGAGAACCGGCGTCCGTGTTGTACAGGATCGGATCCGGAATTACCTGCAAAGATATCTCCCGACCGCGCAAGAGGTGACGGAGGCTGATGTGGCCGCGCCGGCAGGTGTGGAAAAGGGATCGCCCAAGTATGCCAAATTCCATCAGGCTGCCATCGCCGCGCGGCTTGATGCCCGGCCCAAGAAGACATCGCCCGCGCCTGAGCCTGAACCCCAAGCCGCCGCCAGCGCACGCAAATGACATCCGCGCCGTTGGACGCATCCCGCTGTAGAATTGCACTCATGAACCGTCGAGTGTTTCTCACCGGCGCCAAATATCGCGCGCCATACGTCATGCCGGGAAATGTCTGACCCCCTTAGCCGCCATCATGCCTCAATACCGCGTAAACGCGAACAGCCTCAACGTCCGTTCGACTCCGCAAGTGAGGAACGATAACAAGATCGCCGTCCTGCCATTCGGGCATCTTGTGGAAAAAGCCGCCGGGGCCGATGCCGGCGGCTGGTGGAAAATCCGGACCCGTCTTCAGGAAGCCGCCATCGAAGGATTTGTGTCGAGTGAGTTCCTGTCCGCCGAGGATGGCTTCACGGCGCCGCAAGCAGCCACGTCGATCCGCCCAGTGCATCTCGAAGAGAACAACCCCAAAATCACCCGGGCCTCCTCATCCGGCCGTGCGTTTCCTCTTGGTGAGCCGGCGAAGCCGTTCCGGACGGGGACATCGCCCGAAGAGAAATGTGCACAACTTGCGGAGATCGTCCGTTTCCTCGACGTGGAGAAGAACGCCCGCTACACGCCGGAGCCCAAAGCGACGTATTGCAACATTTACGCCTATGATTACTGTTACTTGGCGCGCGTGTACCTGCCGCGGGTATGGTGGACAGAAGGCGCTATCGCGCAACTTGCCCGCGGTGAGCCCGTCTTTCCGAGCTACGGACATACCGTCCGCGAACTGAGTGCGAACGCGCTTTATGACTGGCTGAGCGATTTCGGCAACCTCTTCGGGTGGAGGCGTGCGACGTCGCTTGAAGAACTTCAAGGAGCGGCCAACCAGGGCGCGGTGTGCGTGATCTGCGCCCAACGGACCGACAGGAACCAGCCCGGGCACATCTCTGCTGTCGTTCCGGAAGCCCCTCCTAACGCAGCCCGGCGAAAAGGGAACGATGTTCGCCTGCCGCTCCAGAGCCAGGCAGGGAGGAAGAACTTCTGCTATTCCTGCGGCACTGCGCCCTGGTGGCAAGACACGCAGTTCGGACGGTTCGGTTTTTGGATTCATCCTTGATGGGGAACGGCTATGAACGCAGCAGAAACATTTGTCGAAGGTCTGCGGCAACACGGCATCGAGTGGATGGCTACCCTTTGCGGGCATGGCCTCGATCCTTTGTTGCATGCGGCCAAACGTGCCGGCTTACGACTGGTCGATGTTCGCAATGAGCAGACGGCCGGTTACATGGCGGACGCCTGCGGAAGACTCACGCGTCGGCCGGGCGTGTGTGCCGTCTCAAGCGGGGTTGCACACATCAATGCGCTGACCGGGGTGGCGAACGCCTGGTTCGACCAAGCGCCCATGCTGCTCGTCAGCGGCGCGGGGGCGCTCTCGACCGCCGGCCGCGGGCACTTCCAGGAGATGGACCAGGTTGCGCTTGCGGCATCCGTCACAAGGTACGCGCGGGTTATCGAATCCGCCAACCGCACGCTGGAGATTTTGGACGAAGCGCTTGCTGCCGCGGTGCGCCCGGAACCCGGCCCCGTGCATCTGACATTTCCGCTGGACGTTCAGGTGACCGAAGCGGGCGCTGCGGCCGGAAGGCGCAGATCTCCAACGGAAGCAGGTGAAAGCGCGGATAGGGGTGATCCCGAAGCGGTGGCTGAGGCTCTCTCAAAATGCCGCCGGCCTTTGATTATCGCCGGTTCCGGCGTCTATTACGCCGGCTCGGGCGACGAACTGATGCGATTTTCAGAACAGTTTTCCATTCCAGTGGTGGTTCCCATTTGGGATCGCGGCTCGATCGAACGCCCCATAGAAACGTTCCTGGGCGTCATTGGAGCAGCCAGCGGCGGTCCGCGATTGCTCGGCGATTCCGACTGTATCGTGATGGCGGGCGCGCTGCCGGATTACCGCGTGGGATACCTGGAACCCGGCGCTGTCATGGACGGCGCGGCCGTCTTGCAATTCACTCAGGGATGGGACGAACTTGGCATGGCCGTGGGACGGCGGCGTGCCACACCGTTTAAAGCGTGGCTGGGGGAGGCGCGAAAGCGGCGGGAAGCCTTTTGCCGCGCGGTGAAGGAGCGGGCGATTCGCCCGGCGTCCTCGGGCACTCATGCGGTGCACATCGTACAGGCGCTGCGTGAGGTAATGGAATCGGCTACAGTACTGCTGATCGATGGCGGCAGTATCGGCCAGTGGGCGCATCAACTTCTCCTGGATCGCTATCCGGGCCACTGGCTCACCTGCGGCCGGAGTGGCGTGGTGGGATGGGGTATTGGCGGCGCCATGGCGGCCAGGCTGGTGTACCCCGACCGCCCTGTCGTGCTGCTGTCCGGCGACGGCGCATTCACTTTTAATGTCGCTGAACTCGAGCGCGCCGCCCGCCAGGAATTGCCGTTCGCCGCGATCGTCGCCGACGATCAGGGTTGGGGTATCACGCGAACGGGCCACATCCGCCAGTTTGGCGAACCCATCAGCAGTTCCCTTGGGGCGATCGACTTCGTGGGACTGGCAGAATCTCTGGGCGCCCGGGGAGTGCTCATCCGGAAATCCGAAGAACTGGTCCCGGCGCTTCGCGAAGCGATCTCCAGCCGCGGCGTCACAGTCCTGCACGTGCCGATTGTGGGCGGGAATCCGTAAAAAAGGCAGGTCTCAGCCAATCAGGGCCGTGAGTTTCGAATTTGGAATGACGATGGTTTCGTCCCGTTCCGGGCCTGTCGAAATGCAGCCGATGTCGACGCCAGCGCGCCCGGAGAGAAACTTCAGGTAATCCTTGGCGCGATCGGGCAGGCCGTCGTAATCCGTCATGCCGAAGGTCGGACTGCACCAACCCGGCAGCTTCTCATACACGGGCTCGATCGATTCCAGATCGTGTATGGACGCCGGCATATCGCGAAGCTCGCGGCCGTTCACTTTGTAGGCCACGCAAACGGGAATCTCCGCAAAGCCGTCGAGCACATCCAGCTTAGTGATGACTACGGAATCGAACCCGTTAATCATGCTGGTATAGCGGAGCAGCGGCACGTCAAACCAGCCGCAGCGGCGCGGGCGCCCCGTGACGGCGCCGAATTCCTTCCCCGCAGTACGGATCTTCTCGCCGGCTTCGCCTTGCACCTCCGTGGGGAAAGGGCCACTTCCCACTCGCGTGATATAGGCTTTGGAAACGCCTATTACACCATTGATTCGTGTCGGCGGCACTCCCGCGCCCGTACAGGCGCCGCCGGCCGTCGCGCTGGATGAGGTAACAAACGGGTATGTGCCGTGATCGACATCGAGCATGGTTCCCTGCGCGCCTTCAAACAGCACGCGCTTGCCGTCGCGCATCGCCGTATTGAGCAATCCGGCGGCGTCGCATACCATCGGCCGGATTCGCTCCGCATACTCCTCATACTGGCCGCGAATGCGCGCGAAGTCGATCTGTTCTTCGACGTGGAAGGCCTTCGCCAGCGTCTGCTTGTCTTCGGCCAGCAGGTCATAGAGCGTACGAAACTGGCCGCGATCGATGAAGTCGGCCATGCGGATGCCCCGCCGTCCGATCTTGTCTTCGTAGCAAGGACCAATGCCGCGCGAGGTGGTACCAATCGCGACGCGATTTTCCCGCGCTTCGGAGACTTTTTCCACCATTCGATGGAAAGGGAAAATCACGTGCGCGCGGTTGCTGATCGCAAGCTGCTTCTCCACGTGAATACCGGCCTTTTCAAGCGTCTCCATCTCCTCAATGAGAGCGCCGGGGTCAATGACAACACCGTTGCCGATAACGGCCATCTTGCCACGCAGAACGCCACTCGGAATCAGCTTCAGAATGAATTTCTTTTCGCCGATAAACACAGTGTGCCCGGCGTTATGCCCGCCCTGATAGCGGGCGACGATATCGAAGCGCTCCGAGAAAAGATCGACGACTTTACCTTTACCCTCGTCGCCCCATTGCGCACCCAAAACGATCACATTGCTCATGAACTGTGAACCAAAACCCCTCATTGTATCAGCCCGCTGTGATACGCTGGCGGATAATGCGGCTTTCCGACGCCTTTCTGAGTCTTGGTGAAGAACCGTTTGGCGCGCTTTTGCGAAGTATTTCGATCGGCAAACTGAAGACATACCAGATGTATGAAGGGCTCAAGGTGCGGCTTCATCTGAACAAGCTCAATGCGGAAACCATCCGGAAGGCGACCCCCCGTTTGTGGACGCGCCTAAATGAGCACGACGAAGAGTTTGCCCAGGATTTGGCTCAGGCGATTCTGGTGTCCCACATCGGGATGATCAGTGCTGTCCTGGATTTTCTGGGTATCCCCAACGAGGAAGGATTTTTCGCCAAGGACGTGGACGCGACGCCGTACCTTACCGAAGGCTGGCAGGAACGTGTATACGAAAAGTTCAAGGATGATTTCCCCCGCCCTCTTCTGTTGTTCTACGTGAATCACCTTGCCTGGGAACTTGCCCGGGAATCGGATATCTTCGCTCCGGCTGCCTGATAGCCCCGATTGCAGAAACCCGTCACTCGCAAAATCCCGTTCACACGTTTGGCCGTACAGTGTTTTCCTTAATTTTCAACCACTTACATAAAATCCTCGGCCGCTCCCGGCCAGCCCTGCTGCTACATTTCAGCCAGGAGTAAGGCATTCCGCGTCCCTAAGAGCTTTCCTGTAGAAGTCAATATTATTTCTACAGAGGATAAAAAGCTCTGATACACTTGAATTGCTGCCGATAGAAATGATGTGAAACCGGTTCTAATAACTTTACTTCTGATAACGTCAGCTTCCACAATGCTTTTGGGAAACGATCGTTCCGATGATCCCAATGCCCGGACACTGGCAATCATGACGGGTTATGAGCGGCCGCTCACACCTGAAACCATGGCGGAGATGCGCAAGGAAATCGAAAAGGTGGTTCTTGTGCCCGGCCTCAGCATCATCTGGAGGCAACTCGACATCACCCACGCACAGGAAGTTTTTGATCACGTGTTAGTTGCCCGCTTTCGCGGATCTTGCGAGGTAGCGGATCTTCCACCTCCGTCGGGTTTTGATAACGTCCTGGGGTTTACCCATCTTTCCGATGGAGTCATCCTACCCTTCGTGGAGGTGGATTGCGAGCGGATCCGCAGTCTCTTACGCCGGGAATTCCGGGGAAAATCGCGCCCGGTCCGCGAGTTGCTACTCGGGCGCGCGCTGGCGCGTGTCCTGGCACACGAGTTGTACCACGTCCTTGCGGGGACCTCCAAACATAGCACGCGCGGTATAGCCAAAGCACATATGTCGCCGGATGACTTGGTTCGCGACGATTTGGCGTTCGAGGACGGCGACCTCGCCAAGATCCGACTGCGCATTTCCACGAACCTGGAACTAGCCGCCCAGTCCGCCGTACCACTCGAAAACCGGTCCGCCAAACAGACTGAGGAATAGCGCGGCCGCGCCCAGGAAACTTCCGAAGGGCAACTCGTAAGAGGAGGGGTCCTTGCGCGTTACAAGGATATACAGAATCCCCAGAAGGGCGCCGGCCACGGAGCCCGCCAGAAGCGTCAACAGCATTCCTTCGAGACCTGCAAAGGCGCCGATCATAGCCACCAGCTTTACGTCGCCAAGCCCAAGCCCCTCACGGCCGCGGATGCGGTAATACAATTCGCCCACCAGCCAAAGCGCGGCGGCGCCCAGCAAGGCGGCGAAAATCGATTCCGCCATCGACGCGAGCGCGGCGTTCAAACCGGCGGGCAGAAAAAAAACCAGAAATCCGTGCAGAGGGACAATCGACGCGAACAATACGCCGGCCGCCGCCCCGCCAAGCGTCAACTCGTCGGGAAGAATCCGCTGCTCGAGGTCGGCAAAAATCAGGGCGATGAGCAATGCTGCAAACACGCACAGTTTGACCGCCGGCCCGGTCGCGCCATGTCCGTGAACGATCCACCCAAATGCAAACGCGGTGAGCAGTTCCACGGATGGATAACGGACCGGAATCCGGCTCCCGCAATGCCGGCATTTTCCCAAGAGCAGAAGGTAACTGAGGATGGGCAGATTGTCATACCAGGCGACAGTCTGTTTGCAGGAAGGACAGAACGAGCGCGGCCGCACCACGGAAAGATCGCGTGGCAGGCGGTAAATGCATACGTTCAGAAAGCTCCCGATCACGAGGCCTGCCAGGAATGCGAGGATCGGCTCCATTTATATCGCGGGCTCACCGTGCTTGCCGCTAAGCACATCATCATATACTTCAAGAGTTCCTTTGATCATCTGCTCTTCACTGAAATGCTCACGGACGCGGCGGTGGCCTCCCTCAGCCAGCAACGCCCGTAAAGAGGCGTCCGACAACAGGCGCCGCATCGCCCCGGCGATTGCCATTGGCTCATTATCCACCAGCAGCCCGGAACGCTCCGGTTGAACAACTTCGAGCAGGCCGTCCACTCCACTTGCGATCACCGGTACTCCGTGTGCCATGGCGAGCAGCGCCGCCGAACCCAAACCCTCCTGACGGGTGATGTAAACAAACATGGACGCTGTTTTCAAATCGGCGGGCAGGTGTTCGGAGAACCATACCTCAACGCCCGCCAGCTTTGCCGCCTCGCGCAGAAGATCGGAACCCTTCATCGGATCAGAGGTGGCAGGCGCCACGATTCGGACCGGTTCTGGCAACGGGCGACTGGCAGGACAGGGCACCCCGTCATAAACCACCCGAATTTTTTGCGGCGCGATACCCGCATCGAGCAGACGCTTCCGCACAAACCCGGAAATTGCGATGTAGCGGTCCACCCGGCGGTATTTGAGTTTGGAAAGTATTCCCGTGCCGATCGTAAAGGCCACCCGCCGCGAAACCACTACCGGGCGCAAACGCGCCAGCACAGCCAGCGCATGGGATCTCGCATCGTGCGCATGTACGATGTCGCTTCGCCCCGCGGCACTCCACAGCCGGCCGGCGCGCAGCGGTTCGACGCGGATGCCCTCCCTCTTCGCCACTTGTAGCAGTGTTCCTTCCTGGAGTGCGAGTAGCGTAACATCGTGGCCGGCCGAAGACAGACCGCCGGCCAGCCGCAACACCTGCCACTGGCCGCCCCGCATCTGTTTTCCGCTGTCGAGGAGGAGTATCTTCAATTCCAATCACCAGGCGCGCAACCGCCCCGTTGCCGTCACGGCTCAGAAACAAAGTGCGGGCCGCTGGTGAGCGAGCGGTCATGACTAGCGTTTCACCAGCGCATCCCGCGTTGCTTTCAATGTATCGTTTAGCGACTCCTTGGGAAAGCCGCGCACAATCGGCTCGATCAGCCATCCCAAACCTGTCGGAACGTCGCGCGTCAGCGAGATCGCGTCGAGTTCGACGTAAACTCCTCCGTCACGCTCCTCGAACCGCCAGTACGAATTCAACCTCCACAAGAAGCCGTGTCCCGTTCCCGCGGGCTTCACTTTTTCCCGCGGCTCGCCGGCGTTCTCCACTTCCTGTACGCGGGTCGAGTATGCGCGGCTGGCTACACGATTGGGGGCCAGCGATGTGTAGTGCACGTTGTAGTAAGTATCCAGCACAACCGTCAGCACTTTCTTTTTCTTCAGGCGCAGGTGGATTTTGAAATCATCGCCATTTCTGCTGATCAATTTCGACTGGACGACTTCCGGGTAGAAATTCTTGTGATTGTCGTAGTCTTTGACGAAGGAGACAGCCCGATCCAACGTCACGCCCGGAATGAAAATGGCGCCGGTCCAGTCGTGTATCAGGCCGTCCGGAACCTCCACTTCGGTGCCGGTGATGTTGGAGCCGGCCGCCACGCCACCGTGACGGACTTCCGCCATCCGCGCCGGCGACTCATCCACCCAGAGAAACCGCGCGCCGCCGTTCGTGCGCGCGGCAATCCTTTGCTCCGCTTTCGTGACATACTGTTCAAAAGCGCGGGTGGTTTCCGGTTTGAGATCGGCGCGTGCCGGAACCGAAAGGACAAGGCAAGCCACCACGGCATGAATCAAACTGCTTTTTTGGAGAGCCATACGGCGTCAGGTTGTTTCCGATACCTGTTCTCGGGACGTATCTCATTGATTATGCGTTACTGCTCACGCTTCCGTACAGCGATTGTGTTTTGTGATACGGTAGAGTTTCAGTTTCAGTTGGATTCGACAGGAGGATTATGGAAGCCCTCGGAATGGTAGAAACCAAGGGACTGGTGGGCGCTATCGAAGCCGCCGATGCCATGGTGAAAACTGCCAATGTTCAGCTCACGGGCAAGGAGTTCATCGGTGCTGGATTCGTTACCGTAACGGTCCGGGGCGACGTCGGCGCGGTGAAGGCTGCGACGGATGCCGGCGCGGCGGCGGCGCGCCGTGTCGGTGAACTGGTTTCCGTCCACGTCATCCCTAATCCCCACGACGAAGTCGAAAAAGTTCTTCCTGGCCAGAAAAAGGGAGAAAAGCCGCTCGGTTGAAGCAGGTCCGGACACGAGATCCGGGCGCCTGCGTCAGGCATTGTAGTCAGATCCGGTAATGATCCACGATCAAGACCTCATCGCGATACAAGAGGTTCGCGGCAAGGTGGAGGCTGCGTATGCCGCATGGCAGAAGTACAGAGCATACTCGCAGGCTCAGATAGACGCCATTGTCGAGGCCATGGGTGCGGCCGGAAGGGAACATGCCTTAGATTTGGCCCGAATGGCCGTAGAAGAAACCGGGTACGGGAACGTCAAGGACAAACTCGCCAAGAACCTTCTCTGCGCGGACTTGCTGCCACGCTCCATCCGCAGCATGAAAACTGTCGGAGTTCTGCGTGAGATTCCCGAGCAGAAGGTGGTGGAGATCGGCGTACCGGCCGGTATCGTCGCTGCGATTGTTCCTACCACCAACCCCACTTCGACGGTCATCTACAAGTCCATCATTTCCCTCAAGGCCGGCAATGGCATCGTCCTAAGTCCGCACCCCCGGGCACAGAAATGCACCTGTCACACCGCGGCCCTGATGCACCGTGCGGCGGTTGAGGCTGGTGCGCCGGAGGGCATCATCCAGTGCCTTGAAAAGGCGAACATGGACGCTACCAAGGCGTTGATGACCCACAAGCGTACCGGGGTGATTCTATCCACGGGTGGCAGCGGCATTGTGCGGGCGGCGTACTCCAGCGGGAAACCGGCGTTTGGCGTAGGTCCGGGCAATGTTCCGGTGCTTATCGAAAAGACCGCGGACATTCCTCAGGCTATCGCCAACGTGGTTGCCGGCAAGGCTTTCGATTATGGAACGGTCTGCTCAAGCGAACAGGCACTGGTCGCCGGCCGGGATTTGCGCGAGCAGGTTCTGAAACAACTCAAGGCGCAGAAGGCGTATCTCTGTAACGAACAGCAGAAGCAGGCGCTGGGTGAACTCCTGATCACTCCGAACTGGACCGTCAACCCGAAATGCGTGGGACAGGCGCCCACCACCATTGCGAGAATGGCGGGCTTTGAAGTCCCGGAAGACACTTCTATCCTCGCGGTGGAATTGGACGGTGTGGGCAAGGAGCATCCGCTTTCGGCGGAGAAGCTCTCACCGGTTCTGTCATTGTATTTTGTCGCGGATTTCAACGCCGCGATGGACACCTGCGAGGCGGTTCTGCGCTTCGGCGGATTGGGACACACATGTGTCATCTATTCGAAAGACGAGGAGCGCATACGCGATTTCGGAATGCGGATGCCCGCAATGCGCGTTCTGGTGAATACATCCGCTCCGCAAGGCTCCACGGGCATCACCACGGGGATTTTACCCTCCATGACACTTGGCTGTGGGGCGATGGCCGGCAACATCACCGGCGATAATGTCGGCCCGCTGCACCTGATCAATACGAAGCGGATCGCGTACGCGATTCGAAAGGCGGAAGACGTTCTGCGCGTCCCTGACGTTCCGCAGGAAGTGAGTTCGCGCGCTCCCGCTTCCGGCGCCCTGGCTTCCGTCGACCGGTCTACGGTGATCGCGGCCGTTGAGAAATACCTGGAACAGCGAGGCTTTCCAGTGCAAGGCAGCAGGATGGAGCCGGAGCCCGCGCGCGAGGCGCTCGCCGCGCCCGTGACGGCCTCGAACATCAGCAACGTGGCCGCCAATGTCGTCGATCGGTTCTTAAAAAGGCGAAGTGCCCCGGCACAGAAATCAGCTCTTGCAAACTGCGGATGTGCGGATTCCTGTCCTGTGACGTCCGCGGATCAACCGGCTCCCGAGCCCTCCATCCCGCAGCCGGAGGTCCGGATCGTCGATTTCGTCTGTGAAGCGGACGTTCGCGCTGCTGTGCAGCAGGCAAGGAAAATCTTCATCGGGCCGAAGACAATCGTCACACCGGCGGCACGGGAACTCGCGGCCCGGCATGACACACTGGTGATGGCGGAGAGATCATGAAACAGAACCTCGATGCGCTCAAGACCGAGATCGTGGATGAACTGAACCGGCGTAATTTCGTCGTGTTCTACGCCGCCACGGGATCCGAGCCATCGCCCGTTACACATTGGGACACCCGCGGGCGTCCGGATTTCAGAGAGTTCATCGATGTGGCTGCCAGGCTGGGTATCTCGCTCATCGTTTTTCATCACTGGCAATTCACGTCAAGCCAGGTGGATTCCGTGATTGACGATCTGGATGCGTCCGATCTCGCCGTAGAGGAGGGGCGCACCTACCGGCGGCGGCTGGAGGACTTGCGTGACTACGAAGGGTTCACCTGTGTCGTCGAGTTATCGTTTCAGGTGCAGGGACGCGATTTCATGTTCCATCTCCACACGGACTGGTTCGCCGAGTTCCTCTCCATATCGAGTGACATCGATTCCGCCTTCGCTGACGACGACGAAGAAGAAGACCCGATGGGCGGGTACTTCTCGAGGAATTGAAGCCGTGATACTCCACCGGCAGCCACCGCGATGGTGAACGCCGCCCGCTGGATAGTGCCCGCCCCCGCGAAGGACGAGATCGCGCGGCTGGCCCAGGCTTTAGACGTTCGGCTTCCCGCTGCCCGCGTGCTCTACAGCCGCGGTTACACAGACCCCTCGGAAGCAAGCCGGTTTTTGCGGCCTTCGCTCGACGACCTCTGCGACCCCTTTCTGATGACGGACATGACGCGCGCCGTCGAGCGCTTGCTGGCCGCTGTGCGGAATCGTGAAAGGATTCTGCTCTATGGGGATTACGACGTAGACGGAACCGCTTCCATCGTAGTTCTGAAAAAGGCCATTGAACTTGCCGGCGGCGAGGCCACTTACCATGTGCCGCACCGGCTGCGCGACGGCTATGGGATGCGTCCGGAAGTGATAGACCGGGCCGCCAGCGAAGGCATCAGATTGATTGTCAGCGTCGATACAGGCATCCGCGCGGAAGATGTGGTCGCACGTGCGGAAGCGCTTGGCGTCGACGTGATTGTTACGGATCATCACCTGCCTGAAGCCGAACTGCCGCGTGCGCTCGCGATCCTCAATCCGAACCGCCGCGACTGCTCTTATCCGGAGAAGAATCTCTGTGGAGCAGGCGTAGCGTTTAAATTGGTGCAGGGGCTGTTCAGCAGACTGAGGTGGCCCCCCGGTAGAGTTCAACGGCTGAGCGAGTCGTTCCTGAAACTGGTGGCGATCGCCACCATCGCCGATGTGGTCCCTTTGACGGGTGAGAACCGTATCATTGTGCGCCATGGACTGGAGGGGCTTCGTAATGTCCGTAATCCTGGTCTTCGGGCGTTGCTCGAAGTGGCCGGATTCACAGCCGGCGCGTGTCCCTCGGCCGGCCAGATCGCGTTCCGCGTCGCCCCTCGCATGAATGCCGCCGGCCGCATGGCGAGCGCCGACGATGCCGTCCGGCTTTTCCTCACCGGCGATCCGGAGGAGGCACGGCACATCGCCGGGCAGTTGCATGCGCTCAACCAGGACCGGCAACAGGCGGAGTCGGAGATCGTCCAAACCATTTTGGAAGAATGTTCGCGCGTGCCCGTCACCGATAGCCAGATGGCACTGGTCTTTGCCGGACGCGAGTGGCACCGGGGTGTTGTGGGTATTGTCGCCAGCCGCCTGGTGGAACGATTCCACCGCCCCGTTATCGTGCTCAGTGAAGAAGAGAACGGGGAAGCGCAAGGATCCGGCCGCAGCGTTCACCCGTTCCATCTGCTGGAAGCGCTCGAGTCCATGCCGGATCTCTTCACACGCTTCGGCGGACACCGGCAAGCAGCGGGACTCGCTTTACCCGTTTCTAGGATTGCCGAATTCCGGGACCGGCTCAATGCCTACGCAGCCGGCTGTCTGAAGCCGGACGACCTACGGCCTACCGTTGAAGTGGACGCGGAATTATCCCTGAGCGAGATCACCGATGCGAGTATGGCCGAGGTTCTGAACCTTGCGCCATTCGGTTTCGGAAACCCCGCGCCGCTGTTCGCGGTCCGTGGACTGACAGTGTGCGGCGAACCCGTCATCCTCAACGGGAAGCACGTCCGTCTCAACCTTCGCCAAAATGGCCGGAATCTCCTGCTGAAGGCCTGGAATTTCGCCGAACGCGCAACCGCGCTGCGCGACGGCACAACCATCGACGCGGTCATCTGCGTCGAAGACGATTTCTACGCCTCAAACCGCGGGCTGCCTGGCTGGTGCGCCGTGTTGAAAGACGTACGGCTCCAAACAGAGCACGGCGCCTGAGTCCTCTGGCACTTTTTTCCGGCTGTTGACACGAATCCCTGAGTTTAATACTGTAAATTCCATCTTCAAACAAGGGGCGTTTACAATGAATTCCCTGCATTGCGGTACACTTTTTTTGCTTTGTGGCGCAGTTTTGTTCGCACAGGGCACGTCGAGTTCCGTCAACGGAACGCTGGTGGATCCCAGCGGCGCCGGAATTCCAGGCGCTTCGTGCACACTCACCAATCAATCCACGGGCGCCGCTCTGAGTGCGCCTTCAGGAGCCGACGGGCGGTTCGTTTTTCCCGTCGTTCCATCGGGGACCTACAGGCTGGAGATTACCAATGCCGGTTTCAGAACGCTTCAGATGAGGGATATCGTCGTGACTTCGAGCGAGGTCCGGAGCCTGGGCAACGTCACGATGCAGATCGGTGAGGTCAGGGAAGCCATCAGCGTCACTGCCGAGGCGGCTGCGCTTCAACTTTCGAGCGCTGAAAAATCCGGGGTTGTCACCGGCCTGCAAGTCAACGATCTGGCGCTTAAAGGACGGGATTTTTTTGCCTTGATGCAGACAATACCCGGCGTTGTGGACACGAATTCGGCGCGTGAGGCAACCACGACCGCGTCAAACGCGGGCATTTACATAAATGGGGCGCGAGACAATCAGAAGAACTTTACGGTGGACGGCGTCACCGCGCACGACACGCATTCAAATGGAAGCATGCCGTTCATGCCGAACATGGACTCCATCGCGGAGGTTCGTATTCTGACGAGTAATTACCAGGCGGAGTACGGCCGCAACAGCGGCGGCGCCATTACAACCATCACCAAGTCGGGCACACAGTCGTTCCACGGCTCCGCTTACAACTTCTACCGCCATGAGAGCCTCAATGCCAATAGCTTTTTTAACAACCGGACCAAAACACCGAAATCGCCCTATCGTTACCGCATCAGCGGCTACTCGATTGGCGGGCCTATCTTTATTCCGGGCAAATTCAACACTTCGAAGGAGAAGTTTTTCTTCTTCTGGTCGCAGGAGTTCACCGGCGTCAAGAGAGACTACGGCACGCGTTTCGTAAACATGCCGACCGAACGGGAGCGCAAAGGCGATTTTTCACAAAGCTACGATGTGAACGGCGCGCGTATCCCGATCCGCGACCCGCTCACGGGACAGCCGTTTCCGAACAATGTCATCCCTGCGACCCGCATCAATGCGCTGGGACTGTCCATGCTGGAGTTTCTTCCACTTCCGAATTATCACGACCCGAATCCGAACGATGTCCATCGCTGGAACTACCGGTCGCAGTATAGCGGAGGAACGCCACGCCGCAACGACATGTTGCGCATCGACAGCAATGTGTCCCCTACCTTCCGCCTGTATTACCGTTTCGGTAAGGACCGGGATAACCTGCTGCACCCTTGGGGCTCGTGGCAAACCGGCAACATTAACTACTTTCTGACGCCTATTGAACAACTACGATATGGCCTCGGCCATGTCGTGCATGCGACGAAGACCTTTTCGCCCACCATGGTGAATGAAACCATCTTCGGCTTTACAAAAGTAAATCGCGACTTCGACTTACTCGATCCCAGCGTTGCCGGACGCGCCAACCTGGGCAACCCGGCGCAGTGGTTCAGCGATCCTGACCGGTACTCCGACCATGGCCCCAGTATCAGCTTCGGAGGCACTCCTGTAAATTCAGTGAATTATCATCTTCAGAACTCTCTGCCGAACCGTTACCGCAACCCCGTTTACTCGGTCCAGAACAACTTGAGTAAGGTCTTCGGTTCGCATAATTTCAAAACGGGTATCTTCATCGAGCGGACGTACGTGGAGGCGCCCCTCGCCGGTCCCATTCGGGGTAGTTTCAACTTTGGGCGGGATACAAATAACCCCTTTGATGCCGGACACGGCTTTGCGAACGCGCTGTTAGGTTACTTCCAATCGTATCAGGAAGCGCAGTTACGCGTAGATAGTAAGCAGCACTACTGGGCGGCGGAGTGGTATGTGCAGGATAACTGGAAAGTAAGCCGCCGCTTGACGCTCGACTTCGGCGTTAGGTTCTACCACATGCCACCGATTAAAGAGTTGAATAACATGGCGGCCACTCTCGATCCGGCGCTATTCAATCCGGCCATGGCGCCGGCCCTCTACCGTCCGGCGCGCAATGCCGCCGGATCCCGGGTCGCACAAAACCCGCTTACGGGCGAGTTGGCGTTCGCTCCGCTGATTGGACAGTTTGTGCCCGGAACGGGCGATCCGGCTAATGGCACCGCGGTCGGAGGCGTCAATGGCTATCCGCGCGGTCTGTACACGCGTCCGGCGGTGTCGCTCGGCCCGCGCTTCGGCTTTGCCTACGATCTCTTCGGTGACGGGAAGACGGCTTTGCGCGGAGGATGGGGGCGCTTCTTCGACATGGGTCAAAGCAATCCCTTCGCGAGCGCCATCGGCAACCCGCCACTGTCTTACACACCCACGCTGTACTATGGCAATCTCGACAACTATGCACAGGGCGGCGGCGCTATCGGGCCTTCGAACCTGAGTGTGCTCTATGGCGACCACGCAACGCCCAGCACGATGAACTTCAGCCTTGGCGTGCAGCGGCAGATTGGCGATTCAGTGATCGACGTCTCTTACGTCGCTTCACTTTCGCGGCATCTCTACCTGCGGCGTAACATCAACCCTGTCGCGATGTATGCGCGTTTCGACACCGCAAACTCTGATCCGACCCAGCCAACCCGCCCGCTCCCCGATAATTTCTTCAGACCGTACATGGGGTACGGTGATCTGACTGTCCAGGAGCACGTTGGTTCATCCAACTACAATTCGCTTCAGGTGTCGGCCAACCGGCGCCTGACAAGCAACTTTCAGTTCGGCCTGGCCTATACGTGGTCCAAGACATTGGGCGTGGCGGACACCGATACATCGAGCGTCAGTCCTTACTTCCCCGCCCGCGAGCGCAACTATGGCCCGCTGGCGTTCGACCGTACGCACACACTGGTGTTCAACTACATGTACGACCTGCCGAAGGTTGGCACGCGTCTCGGCTGGAAGCCCACCGCCTGGGTACTCGACAACTGGCAGATCAGCGGCATCACTTCTTTCATCAGCGGTTCTCCGTTTACGCCGGGTATGAGCACGGTCGATGCCGCGGACATCACCGGCTCTTCGGAAGGCGCACGCATTACAGTCGTCGGAGATCCATATCTGCCGAAAGGCGATCGCACTTTCTTCCGCAACTTCAACAAAGAGGCGTTTGCCCGCACACCGCGAGGCGGTTTCGGCAATGCCGGTGTGGGGATTCTACGCGGCCCCGGAATCAACAATTGGGACATCAATATCAGCAAACGAGTGCCGCTGTACTCTGAATCACGGTATATCCAGTTCCGTACGGAACTTTTCAATGCGTGGAACCACACGCAGTTTTCCGGATTGTTCACCACGGCGCGGTTCGACAGCCAGGGCAACCAGGTGGACCGGAACTTCGGAGCGTTCTCCTCTGCCCGGACACCCCGAACAATCCAACTCTCTTTGAAGATTGTTTTCTAACAACTATAGAAAAGGGCCGGAACCCCAAAATATGCGGCTCCGGCCCAAAGTAGAAAAAGCTGTCGTTACCAGCTCACACGAAGCGTCAACTGGATCTGCCGTGCGGAATAACCAGAATTTCGCGTGGACAGGAAGCCAGTGCTCGCGACACCGCTGGGATTGCCTGGATGGTTGAACACGTTGAAAAAGTCTCCATTCAGGCGGACTTTAAAACGCTCCGTGATCGAGATGTTCTTGAAGATCGAAGCGTCAAACCCCCATTGGATCGTGCTCGGGAGGTACTGGTTGCGCAAGGGCGGAAGTCCGCCCCAGTTAACACGCTGGTGTGCCCCGTTGTTCAGGGTGATCCACTCGGTGTTGGTGCCGTACCACGGATACATCGGATCGGTCGCCGCAGACCGTGACAGATAGTCGGCCGGATAGGGATAAAACGGTTGGACTGCCGGTTTGTAATCCGCCGGAACGCCCATGTAGCCGTTGGGCTTACCGGTGACCGGATCTTTGCTGTTGATCCTGTACGCTGGGATGTAGCCGTTCCACCACAGATAACCCGGATAGCAGGTTCCGCTGGTGCAGTCCTCGATCGGATACTTGTAACCGTAAACTTCGATCTTATTGCCGTTCGGGAACAGGTTGGTTGGCAGCGCGAAGTACGTGCTCTGTAGCGAACCCATACCGGCAACTTGCCAGCCGCCCACCAACCGGTTTAGCCAGCTTCCCGCGTTTCCGAGAACCGGCTTGCCCTTGCCGAACGGCAGGTCCACCAGAAAATTCCAACGGACGCGGTGCTTCGGAGTGCTGATATCCCGCTGGTAGTTCAGAAACGCGTTGCGCTCGTCCTTGTCCGTGGGAACTGTTCCGGGCAGAAACTGATTCACTTCGGGTATGGGAGAGGTGCCCGAATATCCGCCGCCGCCGGCCATCATCGAGTTCGTCATCACATAGAACAATTGGAACGCGTATCCCTTCGCATAGCGGCGTTCCGCTTCGATTTGGAACCCGTTTGCGTTCCCCCAGCCCGTGTTCTGCCACGTTTCCAGCGTCCCGTAGGTGGTCTGGTCGAAGAACCTCCGGGCCACGTTGGAGTACTCGCCCGTGGGAAGCGGGTTGCGTGTCGTGGTGAACCAGACATAGTCGGGTGTGGGGTTGTTGTATTGATAGAGCTGCTCCAACCGCGAGCTATGATTTCCGAAGTAGCCGGCGCGGACAACGGTGTTCTCCATGATCTCCTTCTCGACCGTGAAGTTCCAGTCCTGCACGCGCGGATCGGGCATGTCCAGGTTAAAGGCTGACACGCCACAGCAGCCACGGGCCAATCCTCTCGCGTTGGTGGGCTGCACCATGTCACTGGTAGTGTTCTGGCCCGAGATGTAGACGGGCACCGAACGGAGCAGGTAATTGCCGATGCCGTCCGGTGAATAGGCTGCCTGATTCTGATCCCCGGTGGGACCATAGAACCTCGCGGTCATCGGAGCATTCATGCGCATCCGTGCCGCCCAGCCGCCCATGACAAAGTGGAAGTATGAGATTCGGTACCCGCCACGCAGTACGAAGGGCTTGTCCCCGTCTCCCGTCCGGTACGCGAAGCCGATCCGCGGCCCCCAGCCGTCCTTGGAAGTGTGGATCATGTGCTCGGGCCAGCCGGCATCCTTGTAGGTCTTAAACTTCATACCCATGTCGGACAGCCGGTTCACAATGGCCGGAAATGTATAGCCAAGCGCATATAACTTCTCGAGGGGCGCGCCCAGAACCACCGATTTGTCAGATGGGTCGAAACTGGACACCGCGTTGTTTTTCTCGTAATACGGCGGGAACAGATCGTATCGCAGACCCAGGTTCAGCGTCAGCCTGGATGACACGCGCCAGTTGTCCTGAAAGTACCCGGCATACTCCTTGGACCGGGCATAAAACATTCCGCGATTCAACTGGTTGTTATACCTCCCAATACCCAGGTAGAAATTCGCGAACATATCCCCGGTGAAAGGAACCGCACTCGGGTTGTTACGCGGTGTAGTGGGGTCATAGAGAGAGGTGCCGAGAGAATTCCAACTGAAGCTGCCGGCGCCCTGTTGCTGTTGCGGCAGCAGGTTCATCTGATCGGCACGAAAGTGGAAGCCAAACTGCAACTCATGCCGCCCAACGATCTTGGTCGCATTGTCGTCCAGGATGGTATAGAGGGCATAGAAGCCGTTGCCGTTCTGCGTCTCAAACAGATAGTCGCCGCCAAATCCCAGATCGTATAAGCCAGGCCACTGCTTCACGTTGAAAGGATTGGGGAGCCCCAACTCCGAGTTGTACATCCGGGTGGGATCACCGGTGGCCACGTCGAATCTCGTGCGCGTTGCGGTCACCAATAACTCGTTGAAGAAGGTTGGCGAGAAAGTATGAACTTCCGAGAGGGCCAGACTCCAGTTCGGACTTAAAGTCGATTGGGTGTTACCAGGCACTTTCTCCCAGTTCGTGGACGGGACGCCATAAAACTGGCCGATGCGGTTGTAGCTGCCCTTTGTGTAGCGGCCGTAAAACGAGTCCTTTTCGCTGAACCGGTGGTCAACACGGCTGGATGTAGTCCATTGATAGTTGAATGGTGACCAGGAACCTGTGTAGTTAGGGGCGGCAAAACCGTTCACCTCTGGGTGGGTGGGCAACTGTGTGTACTGGAGCAGGTACTTGGACAGCGGACTCTGCCGGTTTTTCGGCAGTTGATTGTTCGGATATGGCACACGAGACCAGGTGACCGAATCGGTCGACCAGGGATCATACATAGTAAGCGGATTGCCGGCCGCATTTGTCAGCCCGGCCAGGTTCCCGTCCCGCATCGCCTGTGTCGGGAGTGAGGTTTGAAGGGTGAGGCTTGAAATCTCCCGGTACCACTCCGTGGACGTGAACCAGAAGGTCTTATTTTTCCCGTTGTAGATCTTGGGGAGATAGACCGGCCCCCCCACACTGAATCCAAACTCGTTGCGGTTCAGGAAGGAAGCCTTCTTCCAAGTATCCTGCCGCCGCCGGGCCACGCCGTAGCCGCTGTTCCGGTTGGTTTCAAACAACGTTCCGTGGATTTCGTTGGTGCCGCCCTTCGTGGTGACGACGATCGAGGTTGGGCGGGAGAACTTAGCCGAGGAGGAGTTGTTCTCAACACGGAATTCCTGTACAGAATCCAAACCGGGTTGCCGGGGGGTCACGGTGTTCCAGGAATAACGGTCGGTGAGAGTTGCGCCGTCCAGCACCATATCGAACGACATCTGGCGCAGTCCGAAGGCGCGCGTGCCCTCCATTCCAGGAACGGTTTGCAGCAGGGATGTGAGGGCGCGTCCGTTGATCGGCAACGCCTCGATGCGCGATTGCTCGAGTGTGTGCCCGAGGGTAGGGCTGTCGGTGATTACTACCGGAGTAACGTCGTGGACGGAAACTTCCGTCGCTGTCTGCCCGACATTCAGCGTGATATTCACTACCGCGGCTTGTTGCACTTGTACCGTGAGAGTCCCCTCGAACTTTTGGAAACCGGGTGTCTCGGCGGTGATCCGATACGGTCCCGGGACCACGCCAACGAACAGAAAGAAACCGACCTGATTGGCTGTGGTGGTTGCGCTTACGTTTGTGGCGGTGTTCGTGAGCGTCACGGTGGCTCCCGGGATGACCGCCGAAGACTGGTCGCGAACTGTCCCATTGACAGCCGACGTACTGGCCTGCGGAAACGCTGGCAGAGCGACGAGGACTGCCAGAATGATACAGAAGAACAGACTTGCCTTCTTACGCGATGTCTCCATTGACCCTTTCTCCTTTAGCTATTGAGTGAACCAAGTTTTTTAGACAAATGTCAAGTTACTTGCGAGAAGAAATTTACTATTACCATCAGATCTGCCTGCCTCCAGACTGAGGGGAGACCTCGTTGCGGATGGTCTCACAGTTGCGAAGACACGGGGTTTCATCCCGTCCATGCAGGCCGCGCACAGCCCGGCGGCACGTTCGAATGCGCGCAATTGTCTTGGGAACCAAACGCCCGAACCTCCGGAAAGCGACGTCGCAGTTCAGCGGAGTTCGGCCAGTTCGGCTTTGATTTTAGGGATGATTGCTCCGTACTCGGCTGGCGTTGCTTTGGCCAAGAACGCCTCGAAGCATTCGCGGGCTCGCGTGTTCGCTCCGATCATTTTGTAGCTTCTTCCGAGGTTCAGTTGCGCTTCCAGCAGATCCGGATCGGCCTGTACCGCCTTCTCAAAGTACCCCCGTGCAGCAGCCATGTCCCGCTTCTCGACAGCGGCGAGTCCTAGGCCGTTGTAAGCCGGAGCGAATGTATCTCCTGTCGCAAGGCACCATTTGTACACCCGCTCGGCGTCCGCGGGCCGGCCGGTGTCGAGATAGGCCATTCCCAAGTCGCTCAGGCTCTCACAGTCGGACGGGTTCCGCCGCGCTGCGTTCTCGAAGGCTGCGATCGCCTCCTGAAGGTTGCCCCGCCGGACATAGAGGTTGCCCAGACGCGAATAAAGCCAAGCCTCCCCAATTCCGTGGCGAGCGCCTTGCTCATAGAGATTGATCGCGTCAACAATACGTCCCGCCTTGCTGTATTCGTCCCCGAGGTGGTAGTAGATTGTCGGGTTGCCGGGATCTTCCGCCAGCGCCTTGCGAAGCAGCGGGATTCGTTCGGACGCCTTACCCGCCCAGTCCGGAGAAATTGCCAGATAGAGCAGCCTGAGAACGTCCTTGCGGTCTTTCGGATCCGTCCCTTTGCCCCGCAGCGTGTACTGTGCGTGCGATGAGCCTCCGACGTATCCCAACGACTTTAGCTGCTCCATCGTCCGGCGGTCGATCATCGTGGTTTCCACTTTCTCTCCGTCGGCCGCCACGCTTTGCAACCGGGCTTCCAGGGCCTTTACTTCTTCAGGGTGCTCCTGCAAAATGTTGACAGTCTCCCCGGGATCGCTGGAGAGGTCATAAAGCTCCGGCTTGGGCGCTCGCACGTATTTCCAGCGGTTTGTGCGGATGCCCCGCAACTCGGCCCATCCCATATTGATCATCGGGTAGAGCGACTCAGCGTAAGACCATACGTTGGGATCCGGCTTGCCGTTTATCGCTGGAACCAGGCTTGCGCCCTGAGCGTGCGCAAGCGGTTTTTCGCCGATAAAATCCAGGATCGTCGGAAGCACATCGACCGCTCTGGCAGCCTGCTGCTTCACCCGCACCCCTTTTGGAATTCCGGGTCCGGAGAGGATACACGCAATCCGCAGCGTGGCGTCATACAGGAAAACACCGTGGCTGTATTCTCCGTGGTCCTGCAAGCTTTCTCCGTGGTCCGACAGGACAACCAGGAGTGTGTTCTCGCTCCCGGGCTTCTGTGCCACCGCATCGAAGAGCCGCCCCAACTCCCGGTCGGTGTATGCCACTTCTCCGTCGTAGGCCCTGCCTCGAAATTGCTCACGGAACGGCGAGGGGGGATCGTATGGCGAGTGAGGATCAAAGACGTGCACCCACAAAAAGTATGGACGGCCCGTCTGCCCCCGGAGCCAGTCCGCCGCCTTATCGACGACCGCGCCCGCGCGCCGTTCGGCATAGTCGCCGGAAGGTTGGCCAGGCTCGAGCTTCGGCATCCGATCATCGAATACCGTGAATCCCCGGCTGAAGCCGAATGACCGTTTCAGCACCGACGCGCCAATGAATGCCGCTGTGTCCCATCCCTTTCGCTGGAGAATTTCGGCCAGTGTCGCCTCGGGACCTTCAAGCACAAAGCCCCCGTTATCCCGGACTTTGTGGACAGGCGGATAGGTGCCGGTGAAGATGCTGGCGTGGGACGGCGCGGTGAGAGGAACATGTGTGACGGCGTTCTCAAAGAGCGTGCCGTTTCGCGCGAGCTTGTCCAGGTTCGGCGTGGCGGCTTTGGTGTACCCGTAACATCCCAGCCGATCCGGGCGCAGGGTGTCGATTGTAACCAGCACGACATTGAGCAGCCGCAGCCGCGCGGTGTTTTGCGAACCTTTTTCCGGCTGGCGGCAGGAGACTAGCGCAAGCAGCGCCGCAAAGCACGCAAACGATCGAGATGACCGCATATCTTTACTACAGGAACACTCAGGCACGAATGTCAAACAAGATCAGCAGGGGGGCCTGCTCAGATGCCCCGCCTCTATGCCATGGCGGTGAAGGAAAACATACATCCCGATAGTACGGCGGGGGACTTCAGCGGCGAAGTTCCCCGCTACGGATTGTTACCGCCGCCGTCGCTTCAGTGTGAGCAGTGCCACGAGACCGCCACCCAGTAAACCGATGGCGCCCGGCTCCGGCACGGCAGCGATGTTCCCACGGATCTCACCCGGCCGGTTGTTTTCGGTGTGAACATTGAAATACATATCACCCGCTCCCAACCCTGCTATCAGGTTGGCGACCGTTGCATTATCGATGGATACGGTGCCCGATAAGCTATCCGCCGGCTGCATCGGTGGATCGGTAAACATCAGGAAATTCACGGTTATCGGTCCGGTCCCCGGCGTCGCTGCCATCGGATTAATTCGGTGTATGTGTGCCCCGATGGCCATGCTGGTCAAGCCTTGCCAGTCGAGCATGAATTGAACTGTCCGGGCCACTGTATCCAGCGTGGCTGTAGCCATTCCCGAGGGCGTCGTGCCGTTCAAAACTGGCGCCGGAATCTCCTGTTCCGGCGTTAACGTCGCCGAGAAAGTGATCGTCGCCCCCGATGCAATAGCTGCAAACAGACTGACACACACAATAACGGCTGTCACGCTGAGAAATCTTCTCATCAGATCCACCTCCGTTTGGATTTACATCAAGAAAGCGGATTCCCAGTAATGTTTCTGACACATTCTAGGAGAGACAGCGAACAACGTGCAAGAGTTTCACGCGTGTGAAGCAGACGAATTTACAATCTGGCGGAGGCCTTTATCCCGTAATTCCGCTGATATCGATGAGGTACAACTGACGGCCATTTCCACCGTGAGGCGAGTCGATCACCACTTGCTTCCCGTCCGGGCTGAATCGCGGGTGCGTGTCACAACGCCACTCACCCCGATATGCCGGCGGCGAATGAAAGTGCCCAAGCGGATAGCGCCTGCCGCTGGACACACTATAAAGATACGGATTCTGGTTCCGGTCTCTGTCCGGGTAAGTATCGTTGAGAATCCACTGGTTCCCGGGCAGGTAGGTGCAGTGGCCGTTCGTGGTCATCACATCCGGCGCGACCGCTTCCACCTGCCGGCTCCTGTCCCGATACAGGTAGAACTTGTCTCCGCGAGACGGGTGCCAGGCCCAGGCGAGCACGTGCCGGGGATCGCGCCAAATAAAGTGCGACGTCTTCCCATAAGGATCAAGGATGTAAAGACCCGTCCCGTCCGCGTTGGCGGTGAACATGCGCGTCTCCCAGCTTTGGCCGTGCTCGGCTCCTCGCCAGCGGTGCAGGAAAATGAACCGGCTCCCGTCGGGGGATACCAAAAGGTGGTTGAACCAGTGTTTGGCGCGCTCGAGCCCGCCCTTCTCGTACGGAATCCGCGCGGCAGCCGCATAAGAGATCAACAAGTCGCGCCGTCCCGAGGCGAGATCGATGCGCCAGATGCCGTTGTCGTCCGGCGCGGCGGTGTCCTTTCCAGGGTCCGCTATGCCTGCATAGCCGTAGCCGGGGCGGCAGTCGTTCAGACGGCTGAAATCGGTTGAAATCGCCCACTTGCCATCGGGACTCAGGGCGTAGACCGGCGCTGGCAGCGTCCTTCGCTTCCGCGTTCTTACATTTAATATGTACGCGACGAAGCGGTCTCCCTGCCGGTCGTTCCAGATGATTTCGGAATCCGAACCAGGAATCCATTGCAGCATGCAACCTTGTTGCCACCCCCACGCGCGGCTCTTTCCTAATTCGATCCAGCGATCACCGGACTGAATGTCCACCATGCCGATCCCGATAATGTCGTCCGGCCGCGGCGAACGGTGTTCGAAATCCACCTGCATCCCCAGCACATAGCGGTTACCCGGATCGAACTCCAGTTTGTCGTAATAACCGAACCAATGGTGTCGCGGCCCGCGAGTGATAGCCCGCACAGGCGGGAGAATCTCCGTGCCGGAAGCGAAAGGTGCGGCGCCGAGCAACGATGCCAGCATGCTGCGCCGTGATGGTCTGAATGCGGTCAACAGGCCCATTTTCGAATGGTAACTTGAAAGAAGGAAAGGGCTCGGGTGCATCGCGAAACCGGTTGGTTTTCAAGGGAACGGGTATTGGTCCTTACCTTGCTGGCCGCTACTTTGCTGGCGCTCTACCTCTGCTATCTGATGGCGGCTCCATTTCTACCATCGCTGGTTTGGGGTCTCGCCTTTGCCGTTGTCGCGAACCCGCTCCATTGCCGGATCGAACGCCGTATTCAGAACCGGAGTGTGGCGGCGGCGCTCACCGTCGTTCTGGTGGCTGTTGTCATTGTGGGTCCCGTAGCTCTCATCGGGCAGCAGGTTTTCCAGCAGGTAGCCGGCGGAGTCCAATCACTTAATGCCGGTCTCTCCTCCGGCGGGTGGCGCGAAACTGTCCTTCGCAACCCCGCGCTCGGCCCGGTTTTTCAATGGGTGGAATCGTATGTGGATATTGAGGCACGCCTCAAAGACGCAGGAGCCGCCGTTGCTGAACGAATGTCATCCTGGGTCACCGGTTCTGTCTGGGCCATGGCGCAGTTCTTCATCACGTTCTTTCTCTTGTTTTACTTCCTTCGCGATCGCCGTGCCGTACTGAACGCTCTTCGTTCGCTGGTTCCCCTCTCCCGCGCCGAAACCGATGAGGTGTTTCAAGACGTGGAAGACTCCATCTACGCCACCATCTACGGTAGCCTCACTGTCGCCCTCATTCAGGGTGCGCTCGGGGGGTTGATGTTCTGGTGGCTCGGACTCCCCGCGCCTTTGGTCTGGGGCGTGGTGATGGCCGCACTCGCCATCATCCCTATTCTTGGCGCATTTATCGTTTGGATTCCAGCGGCGCTGTTTCTGCTGGCTGGCGGGTACTGGGTCAAAGCTTTGATTCTGAGCCTTTGGGGTGCCATTGTCATTGGATTGATAGATAACATCCTGTATCCGGTCCTGGTGGGCTCGCGCCTGCGGCTCCATACGGTACCGGTCTTCATCGCGGTGGTTGGCGGGGTCATCGTCTTCGGCACTTCGGGGGTGATCGTCGGGCCGATTATTCTCGCGGTTACAATAGCGTTGGTCGACATCTGGAAAAGACGGACTGCCGCGTATTCCACGGCCGAAGAAGCCATCGGCGAGAATCTTACGGCGCGTCTTACCGGACGGGAAGCCAAGCCTGCCGGCCCCGTTACGCTATAATCGGTCATTTGCGACCAAACCCTCCGGAATCTCCGTTTCAAAGGCGAAGAACAAGTGCCGCCACTGCCTTCTCCGCCCACGGCCTCGATAGCCTGCTCGTAACGGCCCTGTCCAACATTCGGTATTTGACAAACTTCACGGGTTCCAACGGCGCTCTGCTCCTCTTTCGGGAACACGCCGTCCTCTATACCGATCCGCGCTATGAACTGCAGGCTACCGAGGAGGCCGACTGCCCGGTGAAGGTCGCCCGCGGTCCGTTGTGGATCGCCGTGAGGAAGGATCTCAATCGCAAGCATTTGAAGCGCACAGGATTTGAAAAGGGCCGCATTACGTATGAGGCGTACGAGGCCTTGCGAGGATTGGATGCGGGTGACCCCGGCCTGGTTCCAGTTGGCGGCATCGTGGAGCACCTCCGTATGGTCAAGTCCGAAGATGAGGTGGGAGCCATCCGCCGCTCGGTGGCGACCGCCTCGAAGGCTTTTCACGAGGCGGTGAAACGGATCCGGCCTGAAACGACAGAGAAGGAACTGGCCGCCGAACTGGAGTACCGCATGCGGCGTTCCGGTGCGGAAAAGCCGGCTTTTGAGACCATTGTCGCCTCCGGTAGGCGAACGGCTTTCCCCCACGCCAACCCGGCATCCGGTACGATCGGACGTAATCGTTTAGTATTAATAGACATGGGCGCGAGCCAGAACGGCTACGCGAGCGATATGACCCGCATGCTTTTCAGCGGGCGTCCAGGCGCAAAGCTCCGGCGGCTTTACAATTCGGTACTGGAGGCGCAGCTTGCCGCAATCGCCGCGGTTCGCGAGGGGGTGACAGCCGGACAGGTGGACCGGAAAGCGCGGCAGGTGTTAGGAAGCTACGGCTTGCGAGATGCGTTCGTACATTCCACCGGGCATGGCCTCGGGCTCGAAATTCACGAGCCGCCGCGCATTGGCAGGCGCGATAAGACCCGTCTCCAGGCGGGCATGGTAATTACGATCGAGCCAGGAGTCTATTTGGAAGGCTTCGGCGGCATACGCATTGAAGACACCGTTCTTGTTACAAAGACCGGATGTGAGGTGCTGACGCCCACTCCAAAGGAACTCATTCTGTTCTGATCGCCCCGGATAACATAAATGACCATAGAAGAAATCAAAGAACTGATTCAGGTTGTGACCGACAGCGGAATAGCGGAACTGGAACTGCAACGGGGAGAAAACCGGGTCCGAATCCGGCGCACGTTCATGACGACGCAGGAAATGAGTACCGGTGTCTCGGGGCCTGTTCAATACACCATCTCCAACCCCGTGCCGGCGCCGCAGGTGATGCCGCCGCCCTCTCCCGAGCCGGCGCTGCCGGCGGACGATCCGTCTCTCGTACTGGTAAAGGCTCCGATCGTTGGAACTTTCTATGAAGCCTCCGCTCCCGACGCGCCGGCATTCGTACGGGTCGGAGATCATGTTCAGCCAGGGAAAGTCCTTTGCATTATTGAGTCCATGAAATTGATGAACGAAATCGAGGCGGAAGTAAGCGGCACGATTGTCGCAAAACTGGTGGAAAACGGCCATCCCGTGGAATACGGAGAAGCTCTGTTTACGATCAAAACGAACTAGCCCCTGCATGTTTGACAAGATTCTGATCGCCAACAGGGGCGAAATCGCCCTTCGTGTTGTCTGCGCCTGCAAAGAGCTTGGCATCCGCACGGTGGCTGTGTACTCGGAAGCCGACCGGCACAGCCTGCATGTGCGTTTCGCCGACGAAGCGATTTGCATCGGCCCGGCGAAGAGCTCCCGTAGCTACCTCGACATTCCCTCCGTGATCAGCGCTGCGGAAATCACCAATGTACAGGCTATCCATCCCGGCTATGGCTTTCTGAGCGAAAACGCCGATTTCGCCGAGGTCTGTGCGGATTCCGGAATTAAGTTCATCGGCCCCAAACCAAATGTGATTCGCACCATGGGCCTGAAGCAGTGCGCCCGGCAGGCGATGAAAGAAGCCGGCATTCCGGTGTTGCCTGGTTCCGACGGGGTGCTCAGCGGACCTGATGAGGCGCTGGAACTGGCGCGGCAGATTGGCTATCCCGTGATGTTGAAGGCTGCCGCTGGAGGCGGCGGACGCGGCATGCGCGTAGTTACATCACCCGATGACTTGCCGGTCCTGTTCACGCAGGCGCAACAGGAAGCGGCAGCCAGTTTCTCCTGCCCCGACATGTACCTGGAGAAGTTCATCGAATCGCCGCGGCATATCGAGTTTCAGGTGCTGGCCGACGAGCGCGGAGATGTACGCATTCTCGGAGAGCGCGAATGCACCATTCAGCGGCGGCACCAAAAGTTGATTGAGGAGGCACCCTCGCCTTCAGTCTCGCAGGAACTCCGCGAAGACATCAGCACGCGGCTCACGAAGGCAATGGCCGACGTCGATTACACGAATGCCGGAACCGTCGAATTTCTTATGGACGAGCACGGCAATCTTTACTTCATCGAAGTAAACGCGCGAGTGCAGGTTGAACATCCGGTGACGGAATTTGTTACCGGAGTCGATGTCGTGAAGGCCCAGATTCTGATCGCCGCCGGAGTCCCACTCTCCAGCATCCTTCGCGAACCGGTTGTCATTCGGGGTCATGCCATCGAATGCCGCATTAACGCCGAGCACCCGAAGACCTTCGCCCCATCGCCGGGACGCATCACGGGATTGAACCTTCCGGGCGGCGTTGGCATCCGCGTGGATACCGCCGCGTACACCGGCAGTGTCATACCGCCGTATTACGATTCGCTGCTGGCAAAACTGGTTGCCTGCGGGCGCGACCGGAACGAAGCCATCGCGCGAATGAACCGCGCCCTCGATATGTTTGTTGTCGAGGGCATTTATACTTCAATTCCGTTACACCAGCGCATTATGGCGGATGAGGATTTCATCGCCGGCAGGTTCGACACTCACTTCGTAAACCGTTTTATGACGTCCGGCCGAAGTTGAGCCGGGTCCGGGCGCCATCCATCCACCCCGAAACAATTCCATCAATTCAGCGTCTCAAAACATGTAGTGCACGCAGGCGCCGGCGCAATGACGTCGTGAGCCTTTCGTGATGGAACGGTATGGTCTCGAGCTCGCCCCCTCGCGGGCAGCGACTCAGCAGCAGGACTCGCATGCCGGGCTACGCGGGTGATGGCTTGGGCCAGCGTGCTTAAAGGCGGTACTTGTTTACTTCGACAACGATCAATCGGCGTTTGCCGCCGACAACGCGGGACAACTCAAAGATCTCATAGAGCGAAGGGTAGAAAGGACACAGCCATGAACACGATAAAGCTCACCTCCTGCAACGTCGGTAGTAGGGAGCGGATGGCCTCGCTTATTGCAGGAAGCGCGATGATCGCTTACGGCATCAAGCGCCGCGGCGCGCCGGGTTTTTCCATTGCCGCTGCGGGCGGCATGTTGTTAGAGCGTGCCTTCACTGGACATTGCATGCTCTACCAGGCTTTGGGTGTCAACACCTGTGAGGGCCACCGGCGGGAGGGGCTGCCGTATGAGCTCGGCGTACGGGTGGATGAATCGATCACGATCGATAAGCCGGCGGAGGAGTTGTTTCATTTCTGGCGGAATTTTGAGAACCTGCCCGGCGTGATGAAGAATGTCCGGTCCGTAACCGTCGATGGAAATCGCTCCCATTGGGCAGTAACCGCGCCTGCCGGCCGGACGATCGAGTGGGATGCGGAGATCGTGAACGAGATCGAGAACCAGGTCATCGGATGGCAGTCACTCGAGGGATCGACGGTGGACGTAGCCGGGTCCGTACGGTTCGAGCCCGCGCACAACGGGGATGGAACGGTGGTGAAGGTTTCGCTTCAGTACAATCCTCCGGCCGGTTACCTGGGTGCGGCCATCGCCAAGTTGTTTGGCGACGATCCTGGAACGCTTATCGCCGAAGATCTGCGGCGCTTGAAGCAATTGATGGAAACCGGCGAAATTGCCCCAACCGAGGGACAACCTCGCGGAGGAATGGCACGTAAGTACGACAAACGATCTGCGCGGGGATGGGACCCGGACGCAGTGCTCGAGTCTTCCCAGGAGTCATTTCCCGCGAGCGACCCGCCGTCCTGGACGCCGGAGGTTCTGTAGAGCAGGCGGGCCTCTCCCCGTCTCTCCTCACAGGCAGGACTATCTGCCCGCGTCCCCGCCGGCCGGTTTGTGTACGCCTTCGGCGAACTCTTCATCTCCGTGGCGGTCCCAACTACTACGGTTGCGAGTCTTGGGCGTCGGCTTGTCTGTCTGTGCGAAGTCCGCCGGTTCTTCCCAGCTATGGTGTTTTTCCTCCGCCAATGTAATATTTACGCCGGCGCCCAAGCAGACAGAGCCCCTCAGGCCCTTCTCGCGACGCCCATGACAAGCGTGACCAAAAATACGACCACGAAAAGAAAGAAGAGAACCTTAGCAATTCCGGCCGTCGCAGCGGCGATACCCGTAAATCCGAACACCGCAGCCACCAAGGCAATCAGAAAGAACGCGACCGACCAACCCAGCATGGTTTGCCTCCAGAGTTTCAGCGCCGCCCTATTCCCGCGGCTCATTCAATCGATTTCAAACGGTGCAAGCACGTGACCAAAAGGTAAGTCATCAGCTATGATGGCCTTACGAGCCTGCGTATTAGTAGATCGTCACGACTGGGGACGAAAAGTGGCAAACTTTACAGGCCGTAATGTGCAGGCGCTTTGACGATTTGCCTGCATGGAGAGGGAGCGGGAATGGCTTCTACAGTATGGAAGGGCTACATTACGTTCGGGCTCATCTCGATTCCAGTCCGCCTGTTCGCGGCGGCAAGAGGTGAGCGGGTCAGTTTTAACCAGATCCACGCGCCCTGCAACACGCGGATCAAACAACAGATCTTTTGTCCAACTTGTGAACGGACAATCGAACGTTCCGAGATCGTCAAAGGCTACGCGATCGACAAAGACCGCTATGTGACGGTGGAAGATGACGAACTCAAAAAGATTGCTCCATCCTCCACAGAAACGATGGAGATCCTGGAGTTCGTAAAACTGGACGAAATCGATCCCCTGTATTTCGATACGTCCTATTACATCGTTCCGGAAGACCCGGGTAAAAAAGCCTATCAACTGCTGCTTGAAACGATGAAACGGACGGGGTTCGCGGCTCTGGCGAAAGTGGGAATGCATCAGCGCGAATACACTGTCGTCATCCGTCCGAAGGCAGAGGGTCTGACGATGCACACAATGTACTATGAGGACGAAGTTCGTGCGGTGCCCGAATACGGCCGGCAGACCAACGTCGAGTTGAAGCCGCAGGAAATCCAGTTGGCGGAGCAGTTGGTAGCCAGTCTGGCAAGTCCGTTCGAGCCGGCCAAATACCATGACGAATATCAGAAGCGTGTGCTGGAGTTAATCGAGGCGAAGGGCGAGGGCATGCAGGTGACTGCGACTCCACAAAGGAAACTTGCACCGGTGATTGACCTCATGGCAGCGCTGCAAAAGAGCCTGAATTCGGCGGAGCAGAAAAAGCCCGCCGGAAAGGCGGCTCAGTTGAGCGGCACAGCCGAAACTTCAAAAGGACGCAAGAGACCCACTACCAAAGCAGCGGGCGGCTGATAGCGCGCGCTCAGCTCACGAGCACGTCCCGGTGTGTGCCTTTCGCCTTATAGCCCGCCCGAAGAAGGCGTTTACGGATTTCCTCCGCGATCATGACAGAGCGGTGCCGCCCGCCTGTGCAGCCGAAGGCAATCGTAAGATAACTCTTGCCTTCCTGTATGTAGTGCGGCAGCAGGTAAATCAAGAGTTCGGAAATCCTGTCAATAAATTCCACCGTTTGCGGAAACGATCGGATATACCGCGCCACTCTCGGGTGGCGGCCGCTGAGCGCCTTGAATTCAGGGATGTAATTCGGATTCGGAAGAAAGCGCACGTCAAATACGAGATCGCTATCGGGCGGAACTCCGTGCCGGAAGCCGAAGCTGTTGACATACACCATGATCTTCGATCCCTCACTTGCGTCCTGAAACTTCTCGTGAATTGTCCGGCGCAGTTCGTGGACGGTGAACTTCGAGGTGTTGATGACATGATCCGCCAAAGACCGAATCGGCTGGAGCATCGCTCGTTCCGCTTCAAGACTGCTCATCACCGAAGTATCCACTCCGAGCGGATGCGGCCGCCGTGTCTCACTGAATCGGCGTATGAGCACATCGTTATCTGCATCGAGGAACAAGGTGGTGACGTTCACCTTTTTGCGGATCTTTGCGTAGGTCGCGGGGAATTGCCGCAGCGCGTCACCCTCCCGAACATCGACAACGAGGGCGGCCGACCGGATGTTTGAAGAATCGGAAACTAACTCCGCAAACTTCGGAATCAGTTCCACGGGCAGATTGTCGACCGCGTAGTAGCCAAGATCCTCCAGTGCCTTAAGCACCGTGCCTTTCCCCGAACCACTCAGCCCCGTGATAATCGCGAGTTGAGGAGCTTTTTCCTTCTTGGAGACCTTGGCCTTTCGTGCCATTCAGAGTGTCAGGACTCAATCAGATCGAAGTTGCCGTCGCGACGCCTGACGAGCACGGAAACGCGATCCGTCTCAGAGTCGCGATACACGATATAGTCGAGGTTCCGGTCCATCTGGAGAAGCGCCTCTTCGAGTGTCATGGGCTTTCGGGTTTCATGATGATTCACCCGGAACACCGTCCGGCCGGCCGCGCCATCCTCCGTTTCCAGTTCAGCGGCCACGGAGCGCGTGGAGACCGGCGCGACTTCACTTTCGTTTTCATCGGCCCAGATATCTTTGGGGCCCCGTTTGGTATCGCGCCATTTAGTTCTCAACCGTAGAATCTGCTTTTCAGCCCTGTCGATGGCGCCGGAAATGGCAGTAAACAAGTCGGGGTCGGAGTGCACTCCGATGACCTGATGATCGTAAAATTTCACAGTAATTTCGGCGTGATGGAGATGACGCTCGGAACTGAGGATCACGTGCGCCTCGCGTTCGCCCTTCTTGCCATCGAACAATTTCGCAATCTTGCGTAACTTCACGTCCAACTTCGCCCGCTGAACGGCGGGAAGTTCGTCGTTTCTGCCGGTAAAGGTGACTTTCATCTGATTGCCTCCCTGTGTGGAGAAATTCTGAAAGTGCGCGTATATGGGGTTTAATCGCGCAGCCGCCGCTGGTGCGTCGACGGAATCTTCATATCTTCCCGGTACTTGGCCACGGTCCGGCGTGTGACCTCAATACCTTCGCTTTGCAGGCGCGCGGTGATCTGCTCGTCTGTGAGCGGACGGCGTGAATCTTCTTCCTCGATCATCTTTTTCACTCGTCGCTTAAGCAGCAACAGGGGGGTGCCGCTGCCGGATGGGCCCTGCACTGCTTCCGAAAAGAAATAGCGCAGCTCGAAGACTCCCTGCGGTGTGTGCGCATACTTGTTCGCCACCGCACGGCTCACTGTAGAGGGATGGACGCCAATCTCCTCTGCTACTTCCTTGATCATCATCGGCTTCAGGTGTTCGATGCCGTGTTCCAGGAATCCGGTCTGCCGGCGTACGATGGAATGGCATACCCTCAGAATCGTCTGCTTTCTCTGTTCGATGTTCTTTATCAACTGAAGAGCAGAGGCGTACCGCTCCTTAACGTAGTTGCGAACTTCCTTGCTTGGCTCGTTCTCGCGGTCAAGCATCCTCCGGTACTGCCCGTTCAATCGCAATTGGGGAAGATCCTCATCGTTTAATTGAATGAGGTAGTCTTCCCCATCTTTGCTAATGTACACATCAGGTTCAACCTGCCTGGCTCCTGGCCCCGAATACCGCATGCCGGGCTGAGGGTCCAGATGCCGGATCACATCGAGTGCGATTTGAATGTGATCGATGGGCCGCCCGAGAACCTTCGAAAGCTCTCGGAAATTGTGTGTCTCGACCAGTTTCAGATGACTGGAAACAATCTGCCAGGCGACCCCTCCCTTTCCGTTCCGCCCTTCGATTTGCAACAAAAGGCATTCACGAAGGTCGCGAGCGCCTATCCCCGCCGGGTCCAGCGACTGCACGGCCTTAAGCGCCTCTTCCAAATCAGCGAGGCAATGGCTTCCTCCGGCGGCAAGCTCCTCGAGCGTGACCGTGAGATATCCATTTTCATCGAGATTGCCAATGATCGAATCCGCAGCGTCGCGGACCGCCTCGGGAAGCACCATGACACTCAACTGGCTCAGGAGATGATCACCCAGAGTGACCGGCGCCGACAGGAACGTCTCAAAAGACGGCTTTTCTATCGTCTCGGCGGAAGGACTCTTAAAACCAGGGTCCAGGTACTCATCGAAGTACTGCCCAAAATCAATCTCGTCGAACGGATCGCTGCTCTTTACCTCTACCGCCTCCACCTCGGCCGCACGCTCCGGCTGCGATCCCAGGCCGTCGGGCTCTACCTCCAATCCCGCCGGAAACTCGGCTGTGACCGGAGAGTCGGATACCTCCAAAATCGACTTGTCGGCGGGGTCGGATACCCGTTCTGTCTCGAGGAGCGTCTGGATTTCGGCTGGTGTAAGATCTTCCGAATCGTCGAGACTCTCTTCCAGGACGGGATTTTGAGAGATCTCCTGGCTGATCATCTCACGCAACTCCAACCGGTTTAGCTGCAGGACTGTAACCATCTGCACCAGTCCGGGCGTCAGTACCTGCTTCTGCGCAACCTTTAACTGGAGCCTTGGCGACAGCAAACTCATTGCACTTATTCTACCATTCGGACAAGGCAGGTTCAGTCTTGTACAAGGTGGTAGTTTGTCAGAATTCGCGACCCAGCGGAGCCTGTGCAGGCTGCGTGTGCCCATTGGTTTGGTGCCTGCGCCGATACGTGAGGACCGCCGTGCGTACCCCGGACCAAATCCCCTCGATACCGCGAACCGGCTTGAGAACAGCTTTTTTGGCTCTGTTCTTTACCTCATCTACGGAATCGACGGCGTGGTCCACTACTCCATCGACTCGATGTACCTTGTCCCGTACACGATGATTCACGTCATTCAGAGTCTGATGGATTTGATCCACCTGCTCGCGAACAATCTTGCTGACATCGCAAGCTTGTGCGGCGATTTCGCTCACGCGCGGGCGTACTTCTGATACCGTTT
>CAADGY010000208.1 GCA_900696665.1 uncultured Acidobacteriota bacterium | reverse complement strand
GACCGTTTGCCCATTCGTTCGTTGTGAAATCGGGCTGACCAAGCACGACATCAGCCGAACCGGAACATACCGGGCAGCGGATGCCCTCGACCGAAATCTCGGCATCGGGAGTCCGCACGTCGGCGTTGACATCCTGAAAAATAACCACACGGCTGAGTTGAGGATCGATACCAACAATCCGGTTCGAACCGGTCACGAAGAGCTGTCCATTGGCATAGGCAACGCCGCCGGCAGCGCCCACGCTGTTCTCCGCGCGGCTGGAATTCTGGGTTGTGAAGTTGTGCTGCCCGAGCAGGGCGCGGGCAGCCTGTCCGGTGGTGAACTCCGCCGCCGGCGACAAGGCCGCCACGGCGAACAATGCGATGAATAACCTCATAAGTACCTGAAACTGAGCCTCATTTGGACGCAAGCGGGCTGGATACAACAGTATACCAAGGATACGCGACGTAGCTGGGCGGGAGCGGGTTACAGCCTTTGTTTCTGAGCCGCAACGGCTACGGAGCGGTCGCGGCTCTGGCCTTCTCCGGTACGGGTTCTCCGGTGTAAAAGAGAGCGATAGCGACGCCATCCCAGTATTTGCCGTTTACGCTCGACTCCACCGCTCCCATCGGCATCGTCCCCGCACTGGAGGGACGGATGTGGTAAGTTTTCACCAGGTAGTCTCTCACCACCCGTGCCCTGCGGCGCGAATTCAAAAACTGTTCCGACCCGGTTCCCTCGCTGGCGTAGCCCTCGACGACAAGAAAGCTGTCCCGGCCGTGCCGGAAAAATTCGCCCATCACCTCGTCGAGTTTCAATTTGCCTTCCGCGGAGATTTCGAGTCCCCCGCTTTTCGAAGATGTGAACAGGCTGGAGTAGTAGACCCACTCGCGCTTAACCTGTCTGCCGCGCGCAAATCGCCCGCCAGTGTAGTCGCGCAAACTCACCGAATCGAGATCGTAGAAGCCACGATTCCGGAAGTAGCCCCGGAAAAACCAGTTGCGTTTCAGCGCTTCGGAGTTTTCCGCCATGTCTTGCATTGCTTCGCGGGCGTAGGCGAGCGTCTGGCGCAGATCAGTAGTCAGATCCGCGGTCCCGTCGCCCCCCTGGAATTTGGCGAGGGTCGACTTCACCTGATCGCTGATCTGGCGAACGTTCTTGAGCGTTTTTTCCACCTCTTCCATCACCTGCCGCTCGCGCAAATCTTGCGTGAGTTGCCGGACGTCGGAGGTCATGCCGCGAACGTTCGTCGAGGATTCCGATAAATCCCTTGCTACTCCCTTGATTTGAGAATAGAGGTGCTCATCGGTAAGGAGCTTGCCCACGGTCCCGCGGCCGGCCCTCATATCGGTGATGATGGCGCCCAGATCGCGGGAGATGTTGGCGCCCGAACTGGCAATTTCTTTCACGTCGTTTCCCGCGTCCTTGATGAGATCCGTCGCTTCCCCGGCGGTCTCATTGATGGTACGAAGAACCACCTCCACTTCCCCTCGCAGGTCCACAATGGTTGCGTTGGCGATTTTTACGGTTGTCTGTAACTCCTGCAGCAGATCGGAAAAAGCGAACGGCTCGCGGCTGGGAATCGTGCTCTCGGCGGGAGCGGTTGCCGCTTGCTCCGTGCCCGGATCGATTTGCAGGAACTGATTGCCGACGATTCCGTCGGTCTGGATAGTTGCCACCGAATCCTTCCGCACCAGCGGATGGAGTTTCTCCGTAATCCGAGCCCGCACCCGGAACTTCGAGCCCGGACCTGCAGGAACATTCACGGAGACCACTTCTCCGGCATCCATTCCTCCCACACGAACCTTGGCTCCGTTTGCCAGACCCGCAAGCTTGGCGAACTCCGTGTGGATATAAAAGCTGTCTTCAAACAGCAGGCGGCGGTTGCCAATCAGGAAAAGACCGAGCGCGAAGAGAAGCACACCGCCAAGCAGAAAAATGCCAACCAGAACATTTCCTCGTTTAGACATACGATCAACCCGCGTCTTCCGACGCCATAAACCGCTGTACGATAGGATCCTGCGTCTGTTCCATTTCCTCCACCGATCCGCGTGCGATAATCCCGCCCTCGTGCAACATGATGAGTTCGTCGGCAATGCGCCGTGCGCTGGGGATGTTATGCGTCACGACGACGAGAGTGGTATTCCGGCTGGATTTCAAATTTACCAAAAGCTCGTCGATTTCCGAGGACGTGATGGGGTCCAGTCCGGCGCTCGGCTCGTCAACCAGCACAATAGCAGGATCGAGTGCGAGCGCGCGCGCCAGACCGGCCCGTTTTTTCATACCACCCGAAAGGTCGGCCGGCATTTTGTCGTATTCCTTGCCCAGCCCGACCTGCTCGAGTTTGTTCTGCGCCCTGCTGTGAATCTCGTCTTCCGGGAGATTCGTATGCCGCCGCAAAGGAAACGCGACGTTCTCACCGACAGAGATCGAATCAAACAGGGCGGCATTCTGGAAAAGAAACCCGATGGATTTCCGCACGGGCACCAGTGCCCGGCTGTTCAGGTTAGTGATGTCCCGGTCCCCGATGTAGATCTGTCCTTCGTCGGCGTGCAGCAGACCGGCCATCAGTTTGAGCGTTACGCTCTTTCCCGTGCCGCTGCGTCCCAGAATGCAAAAAACGCTGCCTTTATTCACATCGAAGGAGACGTCTCGCAGCACTGTTCTCGAGCCGAACGATTTCGATATGCTTTCCAGGCGAATGGCTGACGGAGAATTTGTCACTGGCCTGCCTCCGGAAAGACGAAAAAAATCGCTTTCACCAGGATCACGTTCGTCACGATCAAAATGATGGATGAGAGCACCACGCTGGAAGTGGACGCGCGGCCCACCCCCTCGCTACCTCCACGCGCGTGATAGCCCAGATAAGAAGCAATGGTCCCAACCAGAAAGCCGAAGACCATCGTCTTCAACGTCGAGGGAATATAGTCCACAAATCGTATGCTGGAAAACGCCCGGTCGAAGTAGAGGGCAAATGACATACCGCTGATGGCCGTCTCCGCTACGAATCCGCCGATAATGCCCATGAAATTCATCAGAGTCGTCAGGATGGGCATTGCGATCATGCACGCGATGACACGCGTCACAACCAGGTATTTGAAGGAGTCCACCGCGAGAGATTCAAGCGCGTCGATTTGTTCGGTCACCCGCATGCCACCGAGCTCAGCCCCGATTCCGGCCCCCACCCGCCCTGAAAATAGAAGCCCTGTTGTCAAGGGCCCTGTCTCGCGAACCAGCGCAATCGCAAGCCCCGCGGGGATCAGCGATTCCGCCCCGAAACGCTCCAGGGATGCGCGCGTGTGCATCGACAACACCGCACCCACTGCGAGACCGGCGGCCGCAATCAGCGGCATGGAGCGGAAACCGACGGAAAGCAATTGTCTCATGATCTCCTGCAACTCGAGAGGGGGCCGCAGCGCGGCCACAAATGTGCGCCCGCCAAAACGCGCTACTTCTCCAACCTGTTCGAGTAAGGATATGGTTCGACTTCCGAACTGTTCAAGCATAGGCGATCAAGCGTACAGAACTCCTCCAGCATCGACGGCTAACCACTAGTTTGACGCGATAGACACACTCCGTGCTCGTTTTTTGTGAAGAAAGGGGAAAGAGAGGCGAGTGCCCTTCCCTTCCCTTCCGGTTTTGAGGTGTGAGAAGCTGATAGTACATATTTCTAATGCAGTGTCGCAGTTATCTCCACTCGATATTGGTTTTCGTTCTACTGCTGGGGGCCGTTTTTGCCGTAAACGGCCATTCGGAGCTCGATCTCAAACTCCCCAATAACAAGGACTCCGTCCGGTTTATGGTACTCGGCGATAACGGCACGGGAGGCCGCGCGCAGTACGAAGTCGCCGCAACAATGGCCCGCTACCACCGGATATTCCCGTTCGACTTCGCCATCATGTTGGGCGACAACATGTATGGCGGCGAAAGCAAAAGCGATTTTGTCAAAAAGTTTGAACGCCCTTATAAGCCGCTTCTCGATGCTGGAGTGAAATTTTACGCTTCGCTCGGAAACCACGATAACCCGAGCCAGCGCTTTTTCAAACTCTTCAACATGGGCGGAAAACGCTACTACACATTCCAAAAGGGTGAGGTGGAATTTTTTGCGCTCGATACCACAGATATGGATGAAAAACAGGTTGCCTGGGTGGAGAAGGAGCTTCGGGAATCAGACAGCAAATGGAAGATCTGTTTCTTTCATCACCCGCTGTATTCTTCCGGCAGGCGGCACGGATCGGATGAGGAGTTACGGGCCTTGCTGGAGCCTCTCTTCGTTGAATACCATGTCAACGTGGTGTTCAGCGGGCACGACCATTTCTATCAACGCATCAAACCCCAACACGGAATTTACTATTTCATTTCAGGCGCCGCCGGCAAGCTGCGCCGTTCCAATATCCGCAAAGAAAGTGATTTGACCGCCGTTGGATTTGATCAGGACAACAGCTTCATGCTCGTGGAGATCGCCGGCAATAATCTGTATTTCCAATCGATTTCGCGCAACGGGCGTACCGTGGATTCAGGCGTCTTCTCATGTCTCCAGGTGCAATCGAATGCGGCGGGTGCGAAACGGCAACCCGCCGCCCGTATCGCTTCTCAGTAATTGAACCGCAAGCCGAACTGAATCTGCCGCGGAGTGTTTGTCTGCTGGAGACGGATGACTCCGAAATCCGCGGAGGTAACGCTCGCCTGCGGCCCAGCGAAAACGACGTTGTTGAAGGCGTTGAAAAGCTCCGTCCGAAAATCCAAAGAGTACCGCTCTGTGAAACTGATGCGCTTTTCGATCAGGATGTCGAAATTCTTGAAACCGGGGACACGCACGTCCGGAAGATTGCGGCTCACTGTGCCGAACGTAAACTGGGGTGCACGCCGGAATGCTGCCGGGTTGAACCACAGGGCACCGTCTTTGAGTTTCTGATCGTCGATCTTGGCGCTTACACCGGTGGCATCCGGGCGCTGTCCGCCCCCGAACGAATTGGAATCGTTCGGACCGGTTACCTGCACCGGAGTGCCATTGTCCCAGGTGAAGTACATCGCCGTTGACCATCCGCCCGCAACGCGCGCCAGCACGCCCCGGCTGAGATGCGGCTTGCCTACGCCGAACGGCAACTCATAGCGGAAGCTCAAGCGCACGACATCGGGAATGTCGTAGAAGCTGAGTGAACGGTCGCAAGGGAAGCAGTTATTGTTGGTGAAACCGCCAGCGCCGAGAAAGCCTCCGAAATCACCCACGTTGTCGATCAGCTTCGAATGGGTCCACGCAAACAGCACCGCCAGCCCTTCGGAGAAACGCCGTTCTACACGCATTTGCATGGCGTGATAACTGGAATGCCCGACCGGCGCCTGGTTCGCCGACATGCTGGTGAACTGCGGGAACGGGCGTAGAAGCTGGCCGCGCTGGACGGTTGCCCGGCTGAGAGACGAGGTGGGGTCGGTGATAATCCTGTAGAACGGATTTGCCACCGTTTGATTCAGCGCCGTCCCCATGCTCATGTACCCGAGTGGCAATTGGTTATACTGAACGCCGCTGGGGAGGGCGACGCCCGAAGAGCCTGCGTATCCGACCTCAATCATCGACTGCCAGGGAAGCTGACGTTGCACATCCAAGGACCATTGCATCTGGTAGGGCAGCCGCTGCTGGCGTAGCGGTCCGTTAATACCCTGCCCCAAATTCGTTAGGAGCCCCAGCGAGTTGCCGGTGGCCGGAAGGAATCCGCCGGGCAATGGGTTGGAGAGATTGAAGAGCGGCGTCACCCCGTCCGGTTCCGCCACCAGCGAGGAAGTGGTGCGCGAAAAACCGAGCGAGTTGTTCGTGTTCGGCACCAGTGACGACGTGAAAACGCCGAAACCGGAGCGTAGCACCGTCTTCTCGTTGACCTCCCAGGCTAAACCGAGCCGCGGGTCCCAATTTGTCCTGTCGGCGATTTGCGTCCGGCGGCCCCGCCCATCGACGCCGACAAAGCCTACACCGCCGCGCAGATCCGGGAATCCCGGAACCTGGCCGCTCAGTGGTGAAGGCGACTCCATGTCGAGGAACACGTACACGTTATTCTTTTCCGTTCTCGGAAGTTCTAGGCTATAGCGCAAGCCCAGTGTGAGCGTAAGTTTCGGTTTTATTTTCCATTCATCCTGGAAATATAAGGCGTAATAGGGATGAACATGTGCTTCGGGCGGACGCAGGGTGTAGCTCACCTGGGAGATGCCGAGCATCAGATCGGCAAGCCCTCTGCCCGTTCGCGCCGCGGCGGCTTGCGGATTGGGGCCAGCCGTAAAGGAGCCGGTCGAACTGAAGGCTAATGGCGAGGATTGGTCGATGCTCACCGGGAAGCGCCGCCAGTCGAACCCCGCCTTGAAGGTATGGCTACCGCGCAGCATCGTCATCGACGCCGCATACTGCCAGGTGCGGGACTTCACCGTGTTGTATCCGGTTCCCGTCACCCCGAGCTGTGTCAGCCCGCCGATACTGAAACGCGGAAAGTACTTCACCCGCTGCCCGTCAATCAGGTTCCGTGGAATGTTGAGGGTGGATTGATCGAAATTCATGCTGAGCGGAATGCGATTGGTCTCGCTTTGCGCCAGTGAAAAATGATGTTCGAAGATCGTGCCCGGCCCGACGGTCCAGGTGTGATTGAGCGTCCAGTTGATGCCCGGAATGCGATTCGGGGTCTCGACTGGAGAAGCGAAATGCTCGAACACCAGCGGCTGCGCGTTGATATTGCGAAACCAGTTGTAACGAGTGAACAGGGTGTGCGTGGACGTGAGTTGATGATCGACGCGCGCGTCGATACGGTCGCCGTCAAGGGAATCGGCGGCGGCTACGAAATAGTTGTTGATATCGCTTTGTCCCAATCCCGGTTGATTCGGCGCGGGGTAGTATCCAAGCACCGCTGTGGCGATGGGGTTGACCAGTCCCTGCGGAATCCGGTTGCCGGGAAACACGTCCCGGATGTAGCGCGTGGTGCCCTCGGGCCGGTTGGGATCGAGCCTCGTTGTACGCGGATCGTAGATCACAAAAGGCTGTGCGTTGGTATCGAACGACCGCGAGAAGTCCCCGCTACGTTCCAGTGCTGTTGGCACCGTCCCCGTGTAGGCGCGCAGGCTCCTCTGGCGCAGCCCTTCATAAGCGAAAAACCAGAAAGTCCGGTTCCGCCCGTTATACAGCTTCGGCAGCCACACGGGACCACCGCTGGTAAGGCCGAACTGATTTCGCTTGAAGCTCGGCTTTTCGGTGAGCCCCGCCCGGTTCGAATTAAACCCCGCCGCGTCGAGCACGCTGTTGCGCAGAAATTCGTGGAACGTTCCGTGCAAGTCGTTGCTGCCGGACTTGATGGAGAAGCTGACTACGCCGCCTCCGGTGCGGCCGAATTCGGCGGCATAGGGCGACGTGTTGACTTTGAACTCCTGTACGGCGTCGAGCTGTGGCATGGCTGAGACCTGGTTGTTGTAGGTGCCGGTGTTCGCCGCTCCATCGATGAGGATCTCGCTGGTGGATCCACGTCCTCCATTGATACGGAAGTTATTCGTAGTGGATTGGCTGGCGGTGTTGTCGCCAGCCAGCCGCCCTGTTGTTACACCGGGCACGGTCGCCAGCAACAGGTATGGATTGCGTATGTTCAGAGGAATGGAGGTGAGAAACTTGTTTTCGACCACCGTTCCTCGGTCCGGGCGATTCGCGGTGATCAGCGGAGCTACGTCGGCCACCGTGATCGATTCCACTACATCGCCCGGTTGTAGCTGGAGGTTAATGGTGCGCGTTTGTCCGATTTCCAGGCGGACAGCATCCACTCGCGCTTCTTTAAAGCCGGTGGCGGCAGCAACCACATCATAGAAGCCCGGGGGCACGGGCGGTAGAACGAAGTACCCCTCATCGTTGGTCGTCGTAGTATTGAGAACGCCCGTACCGGCGTTTTTCAACTGTACCTGGGTGTTCGGCACCACAGCGCCGCTCGAATCTGTCACGCGTCCGGATACGACCGGGTTTTGCGCCAGCAATGGAAGCGCAAGTAGCAAAACAAGCAGAAAACGGTTAAGCGAGATCATGTTGGCGAGATCATAGCAAAACGCAGGGGCATCAACAATACTTTTCAGGGCATGTCAGGGTGTGTAAAGGCAAAGTAGTTCTACACCCGCCGTCCGCGGACCAACGAAAAGTGAAAATGGACACGGTTGTGAGGATGGCTTCAGACAGGAGTGGAGCGCCGGGACGCTGGTCCGCACACCGAATTGACGGTGGTACAGGTTATGAACCAGCACCCTCAGTACACGGGCTGCAAAACCACGCCCCGCCGGAACTTGGTTCGCAACATCCGGACCCGGCGCCTGTAAGTGCGCCGGGGCGTGAAGCGTCACAGAGTCTCCAGAATCTCCGCAACCTTACGCTCGAAGATCGCCTGCCATTCAGGTGCAACCAGGCAATCACTATCTTCCTGCGCGCCACCCACGTTCTTAAGCTGTTCAGCGGTGGGAGTGTAATAGATGTACCCGTTGGTGTATCCGGCCACGAACGTGAGCTTGTGAGGGGACCTCTTCTTGATGCCCAGCCCGATCTCCACCGTGAGCTCGCCCGGAAATGTGACCAGCACAAAATCACCGATTCGCACGCCTGCAATTTCGACCGTGAGCGTCTTTTTTCCGGCCGCAAGGTTATCGGCTTGGTGCTTCCGCAGCAGGGCAAGATTTGTTTGCAGCCGTGTCAGTTTTTCCATGGTGTGGATGTTACTGATGTAATCCTGTAAGTGCTTGCGGTTTTCGGCGTCGCGGCTGATCAGATTGTCACGATTCATCATCTTTTCGTGCAGATACAGGTACGAGTAATAGGAGGGAAACTCGGCTGACATGTTGTATTTCACCAGCAGCGGAATGAATGTCTTCAGGTTCAGGTCGGTCGGCTTCAGCGAACGCAGCAGCGTGGCCTGCTCCGCTTCCATGGCGCGAATACGCTTGGCCGTGTCGGCCCGGGGCAGTTCCAGCGTGTGGTTCACAACGGTCAGGCGGCCGTCGTCCTTGCTCCGTATCATCCGCAATCCCCGCAAGGTGCTCAGGCCTAGCATGTCTCCCAAAGCCTCGGGATTCCGGGGGTGGTCTACGTCCTTATAGAAGATAGGATTCACATCTCCGCCCGCCCCTTGCAAGAAGAAGGCCATGGCGCCATCGCCGAGGGTGTCTTCGATCGCTTTCGAGGCGAACCCAACTATATCCGCGCTGTTGGCGCCGTTGGGCAGCGCTTCGATGGGATGGCAGGCGAAGTTGTAAATGACGGCCAGGGTACGCCCGTCTTTTCTATCCAGCCTGAGGATGCCGATCTGCGGATCGACCGGGCCGACCGAGACCACCTCGGAGTCTGGCGGGAGCGAGTATGCGCGGCGCACGTCGGCCTCTCTGCCGTCCTTCAGCTTCATCCTGCGGTTTTCCATGATGCGGTCTTCATAGCCGGTGCCAGCCCCCACATTCACGGGGACCATGTTCCGCGCCGCCTGTCGGACGGCTTCGAACGAGAGCTGATCCACGTCCGACCGCACGCTGCCGTGACAATGGCTGGCATTGACCAGGACGTTGGAGGGCTCGATGTGTAGTTCCTTCTGGATACGCGCGCGGACCTTAGCGAGGTAATCGTTGCGGATGGTGCCGATTTCGGCGATGGCCACTGCATCTATCGTGATGATGGCCGCGGTAGTCGTGCCGCTTCTGAGGACCAGGGCCTTGGCGTAGAGCCGGTCGTGAACGGGGCGCGCCTCCTCATTGGTGATATCCACTTTAGCTACGCCTGCCCACAGTTGAGCAGCAGCCGCCGCCTGAAGCGGCAGTGCCGGGATCAACGCTAGCAGCATCATGCTCAGTTGCATCCTTTTGGGGTTCATTGGATAGGCTCCGTGTTTTTTTTGGGATTGGCAAGCCCGTGCGTTCGCCGGCATGCCGGGATCTCTTCCTGGAGCAGCCGCACGAGCTGCGTGATCTTTTTTTCAATGCTGGCCGCCGAATAGACGCCGGCGCGCGGGACGCCGATCTGATCGTTATTGCCGCTGTTGGCGTACCCCAGGCGCGAATCGGCGTACACGGCAGGCAGTGCGTCTCTGGCGTTGCGCAGTTCCTGCTCAGCGATGGCGGCCATTTCGTTAACGAGTGACGCGGCCAGCGTCTTGTCCGGTGCGTCCGTGAGCCGTTCCCGGAGGGCGTAGAAACGGGCGATATGGATCACACTGCGAATCTGGGCCAGCAGGGTCTTCGCCACGCCGAGTTCGCGAACCGCCTCACGACGGCACTCCGGAGTGGCGTTGGCCACTACCTGCCACAGGTCCGCTACACCTGCCGCCCAGAGCCGTTCCATTTCAGAGAACTGCCGTATGGTCAGGTCCGGCCCCCAAGGGGGCGTCCAACCCAGGTCGCTCTTGAACTGCCTGCCATGACTGTGCTCGGGGCGGTAGCGCGGGTCGAAGAACAAGGGATGGACCGGACCCTTCTGGACCACGCCCATGCGTCCGTTACGGTTCCGACGATGGTGGCCGTAGGCTGTTGAGAGTTCACGAGAGTTACGAACCAGCCCAGCAAAAGCGGGATGGGCGCGGTCTTCAAGAAAAAACTCGTCCGTGGCGGCACAGTATACCTCCCCTAGCCCGTTCGATTCCTCGAAGAAAACGGTTTCCGCTGATTGCGGCGGACCGCATGAGTATACACCCGGCGCCGGAAGGGCTCAAGGGCCCGGTTTGGCCGCCTGGCGCCATATCTTCAAAGAGGTGCGGTCGGTACGTTGCTCCTTCCGACTGGCTAGGAATTGAGATAGGCTGGCTTAACAGTCGAAGCATGAGGCGGGCACGCGCCGCGGGCAAGGCGCATGAATAGAACTCGGCTAATTTCGTAAAGTGAAATCTAATGGCTGCCAGCTATTCGCCGATTCTTCAACTGTTTCCCCAGGAAAGGCACCCTTGACCGAAGGCTCATGCTGGGGCTAGAATTTTGCAGAATGAAATCGCGAAAGGGTTATGTGGTAGAAGCGGTTGACCGCGCCTGCGATATTTTGCAGGCGTTTCGGGCGGACTCGGAACTGCTCCGCTTGAGCGAAGTTGCGGACCGCGCGGGCCTTAGCCGGCCGACCGCCTTCCGGCTTTTGCACACGCTCGAACGGCGTGGCTTGATCGAGCGCGCCGGGGAGCATGCGTATCGTTTGGGAATTCGCCCGCTCAGAAGCAGAGCCCGTCGGCTGGGTTTCGGCTCCCACTCCGGCGAGTTTGCCTTTTCCCGCGATGTGGCTGATGGTCTCTCCCGTGCCGCGCGCGAGCAGGGCGTGGAACTGCTGGTACTTGATAACCGTTACAGCGCCAAGATAGCCATACGCAATGCCGAGACGTTCATTCGCGAAGGGGTGGATCTGGTGATCGAGTTCCAGGCGGATGAACACTTCGCGGCGCCGGTCATCTCCTCCAAGTTAATGGAAGCCAACATACCGTTGATCGCGGTGGAGGTTCCGCATCCCGGCGCGACCTACTACGGCGCAGACAACTATCAAGCCGGGCTGATCGGCGGGCGCCACCTCGGGCGATTCGCTAAGCAGCAGTGGCACGGCGAGGTGGATGAGGTGCTGCTGATGGAGTTGCGCATGTCCGGACCGATCCCGGCGGCCCGGCTGACGGGAACGCTGGTTGGAATCCAGGAAATCCTGCCCGGCCTCGACGAACGCCGTGTTGTGCGGCTCGACGGAAATGGCCGGTTTGGAACCAGTCTGGAATCGGTACGCCGCCACCTGCGGCGGAGCAGCGCCAGACATGTTCTCGTAGGCGCGATCAACGACCCCAGCGCGATCGGGGCGCTGCGGGCGTTTGAGGAAACCGGCCGGGCGGACCGGTGTGCCGTGGTGGGACAGAACGCGTCCGCCGAGGCCCGGATGGAGTTACGCCGCCAGGATTCACGGCTGATCGGATCGGTGGGTTATTTTCCCGAAAGATACGGCGGTGCGATCATCACGCTGGCGCTTGACATTCTGCGCAAGAAGCCTGTCCCACCCGCGGTATTCGCCCGGCACCAGCTCGTGACGCGGGAAAATGTAGATCATCTCTATCCCAACGATTCGATTGTTCTGCAGGGCGAGTTGGATGCACTGCTGCTTCGCTCACACTAGAGCCCATGTACCTTTTGGAATTTCACTTCGCAAAATTCCGGCTGGCTCACGCGCCGCCGGCCAAGAGCATCCTTTTCGGAGAAGTAATTTAAGACTCAGCCAATTGGCGGCAGGCGTTCGATTTCATCTCACGAAATCGGCAGATCTTCCTTCGAGCATCTTGCGTGCCGCGCGTCGCCGGTTTCATACTGCGGCTATGGAGGCGGTTCGAGGACCGGGGCTGGCCGTATGATACCATCGCCCGGTCCGTGTTTCGGCCCGAAGACCTGGATCACGTGCGAAACAGGCGGCTGAGCAAAACGAGCAGGCTGCTTACCGGCCGGCCGATTGATCGGCTTTCCACCAAGTGAGAAACGAGCAACTACTTATGTTACTGCGAGTCGCAGGTCTGTTCTTAACCCTGGCCGCCATGACGGGGGCCTCCGTGACGATCGATTCCTACGCCCGGTTGAAGGAACTGTTCCCCAAACCGCCCGCCGAATTCAGCACCCTGCCTTTCTTCGTTTGGAATGGCGAGCTTACTGAAGCGGAGATCGACCGCCACCTGGCGAACTACGCCACCCAGGGCATCCAGGGTTTTTTCATTCACCCGCGGCCCGGCCTGATCACGCCTTATCTTTCGGACCGGTGGTTCCAGTTGGTGCGCTACACCGTGGATAAGGCCAAAAAGCTCGGCATGCAGGCCTGGCTGTACGACGAAAACTCTTACCCCAGCGGTTTCGCGGGCGGCAACGTACCTGCGCAAATGCCGGAATCCTACAACCAGGGCCAAGGGTTGGTTCTGCAGCCCAAGGGGCCCTGCAAGATCTTGCTCCGGCGTACACCTGGTGGCTTTGAGGACGTCACCGGCAAAGCGCAACCCGGCGGCAGCGGTCTCTATTGCTTTGAGCTGACCCGGTATCCGGTGCGTGCATGGAACGGCGGATTCCCCTACGTGGACCTCCTGCTCCCGGGGGTTACGCAAAAGTTCATCGAGATCACCATGCGGGGCTATGAAAAGACCCTGGGAGCGGATCTCGGCGGAGCGGTGCCCGGCATCTTCACCGATGAACCTAATATCTACGCGCCCGGGCGCGGCGCCGTCAAATACACGCCGGACCTGTTCGCGCGGTTCCGGGAGCGCTGGGGTTACGACCTGAAGACTAACCTGCCTTCTCTGTTCGAAGAGACCGGCGATTGGCGGAAGGTCAGGCACAACTACTACGCCCTGCTGCTGGAGTTGTTCATAGAACGCTGGTCAAAACCGTGGTATGAATACACGCAAGAGAAACGCATCCTTTGGACAGGCCACTATTGGGAGCACGGCTGGCCCAATCCCATCCATGGTCCCGACAATATGGCCATGTACGCGTGGCACCAGGTGCCTGGTATCGACATGCTGTTCAACCAATTCAACGAAGGCGTTAACGCTCAGTTCGGCAACGTGCGCAGTGTCAAAGAACTGGCCAGCGTGGCCAACCAACTGGGACGCCGGAGAAGACTCAGCGAGACTTACGGCGGAGCGGGCTGGGAACTGCGGTTCGAGGACATGAAGCGGTTGGGCGACTGGGAGTACGTCCTGGGCGTGAACATGATGAACCAGCATCTGGCTTTTCAGACCATCCTTGGCGCGCGCAAGTACGATTATCCGCAGTCGTTCTCTTACCATACACCATGGTGGCGGCATTATCGTGTTCTGGCGGAGTACTTTGCGCGGTTGTCGCTAGCGCTGTCTTCCGGCGAGCAGATCAACCGCATATTGGTGCTTGAGCCGACTTCCTCCGCGTGGATGTACGCCGGCTCCAGCCCGCACCCGCAGATGATGGAGATCGGCACAGCTTTTCAGGCTTTTATCACCCGCCTGGAGGCGGCTCAGGTGGAATTCGACCTGGGCTGCGAGAACATCATCAAGGACCACGGCAAGGTGCAAGGCGCCAGGTTTGCAGTCGGCAAGCGAACCTATGACCTGGTGGTGTTGCCGCCCGGCACGGAGAACCTGGACAGTCCGACGGCGCAACTGCTCCGACAGTACCGGCAGAACGGCGGACACTTGGCCTCGTTCGGAGCCGGAGAATTGCGCATCGACGGCGGGGCAAGCACGCTGAAGTTCCAGCCATCCGCTCAGGAGCTGGTAAATCCGGATTTCGCCGGCATCGAGGGGAAGCTGTTCCACCAACGCCGCGAGCTCAGCGGCGGCGAGTTGTGGTTCCTGGTGAATTCGAGCCTGGATGCGCCAGCGCGCGCCACTGTCAAGACCAGCGGTAAGTCATTGACGAAACTCGACCCTTTCACAGGGCGGATCACGCCGTTCCCCGCCAGGAGTAAAGCGGGGCGGCTGGAGTTTTCGGTGGAACTTCCACCGGCAGGCAGCCTGTTACTGGTGGCTGGCGAAGCTCCCGGACCGGCGGCAAAGCCCGACGCTCCCGCCGCCGCGCACCCAGTGGAGCCCTCCGCGCCGCTGGAGGTCAAGCGGCTGGCGCCGAACGCCATCCGAATCGATTACTGCGACCTGACGCTGCATGGAAAAACCGAAGAGGACATCTATTTCTTCAATGCCGCGGACAAGGTATTCAAGGCGTATGGGTTTGCGGATGGCAATCCCTGGGATGCCGCCGTGCAATACAAGACGGCGATCCTAGACCGGAACAAGTTCGAGCCCTCCTCCGGGTTTGAGGCGACATTCTGGTTCGACATCGCGGACGGATTCCAGCCTTCGAACATCCGTGCGGTGGTCGAACGCCCGGCATTGTGGAAAGTCTCTGTGAACGGCAAGCCCGTAAGCAGCCAGCCGGGTGAGTGGTGGCTGGATGTAGGATTCGGCGTTTACGATATCGCACCACATGTGAAATCCGGCCGCAATGCGCTCAAGATCGTCGCGCGGCCGATGTCGGTCCATAATGAACTCGAGCCGGTGTATGTCATCGGCGACTTCGGCGCGGTGGCCCAGACCAAGGGCTTCCGCCTGGTTCCGCCCACAAAATTGACACTGGGGCCCTGGAAGGAGCAGGCCTTGCCGTTTTACTCGGATTCGGTCTCGTACGCCCGGCGCTATTCTCTCGCTCGTGCCAGCCGTTACAAGCTGGTGCTGGGTAAGTGGAGCGGCACAATGGCGGAAGTGCGCGTCAACGGCGAGTCAGCAGGTGTCGTGGGTTGGCAACCTTACGAACTGCTGCTAGGCGATAAGGGATCGTGGGCGCAGCCGGCCGCGGGCGGCCTTCTCAAGAACGGCGACAACCTGGTAGAGGTATTGGTTTACGGCTCGCGCAAGAATCTGCTCGGTCCCCATCATGGCACGATCAGCCCGGGAAAGGTGACGCCCGCGCTATTTCGCCAGGCGCCTTCCGGCATGCCGCCCGGACAAGACTACGACCAGGAGCCGTACGGGCTGATGGAGCCTTTCCGGCTGGTCGAGATGCGCTAACTATTTTCCGCCGCAAAATAGGCATTTCTGAGCGGCCCAGGTGCTTCCCCCGGCTTTTCGGCGGTGCGGCGGTGGTGGTTTCGGCCTCGCGCGCCCGGCCGGCGCGAGGCCGGGCGCCCCAGAGTCTATGT
>CAADGY010000207.1 GCA_900696665.1 uncultured Acidobacteriota bacterium | reverse complement strand
TGGTTCGGCGGAAAGTTCCCGATCACGGTTTCGCTGGGCATTATTGCGGGCGCTGTCGGCGTCTCGATTGCCGCGTCGCTGCTGGCGCCAGCGCGGGAGAAGGCGCCGGAGCAGGCGGGTGGAAGCGCCGATCAGAAGGTTCTCAAGGTTTAACGAGCGCTGTAGCTACTTGGCGGCGCAGCGTCTCCAGATCGCGATTTTGAATGTTCTGGAAGCGCATGGTGCCGGCGTCTTCTTCGTATTTCTCTTCCACCTCCGCCGCCAGGTCCAGCGCCTCGCGCACCGAGCGCGTCAAAACCTCCCGCGACCATCCTTTCGATTTTGCCAGCAGGTTCAGGTACTCGATATCCTGCTGGCCCCGGCGGTAGGCTTTCAGCCGCAAGGAGGCGAACGGCTCCGTCTGCCCGAATTTCGCGCCGCTGTAGAACACCGTGAGCGGCTCGGCCCTTTCCCACGCGTTCTGTGTGCGTGTGGCAAGCCATGGCAGCAGGCCGTCGCCGCCATTCAGCCACACGCGCCATGCCCATGCCCGCAGCATCACGTTGGTACTGCGCGGATGATTCGTGCTGGCGTAATTCCAGAGTTCCTTTCCAAACCGGTTGCGGTCCCGGAGAAGACGCGGCTTTTCGTGGAAGCGGCGGCTGATAGCGTTCAGATCGATCTGGCCTGTAAGCAGGTCGCGCATCCAATCCACACGGCTGATGTCGGTGCGAAAGATGATATTTGAGCCCGGCGCTTCCCCGAGCCGGCGCATCGCGAGCCAGCCGAGAAAGCTGATGGCGCGCACATCGTCCCGATGGTTCGGTTCATCGAGCAGCCACCAGCCGATCCCGTGCCCGCCCTGCTCCGGCCGCTTCCAGTAGTACTTGTTGTTGAAGTAGACGACAAATTTCGTGTGTGTATTCCAGCCGCGCGATTTGATGTGGCGTGCGAAATCGAGCGCGACCGCCGAGAAACGGTCCTGGTATTCCTTGCTGAACTCTTCTTCGATCGGCCCCGCCGTGAGGGCATGCCTGGTGATAAGTGCTTCGTATTCCTCCGTAGTCTTCGGCACTGCGGGGTTATCCGCCCGGTAGTGCTTCCGCAGATCGCCGGGCCAGTTCTCGAAAAACGGCAGGTACATCGCGTCCACGGGCACGCCGGCACGAGGCATGTCCTGGAATAGCTCTCCGCTGACCAGCGGGCCCCAGTGCGCATCCCAATCCTTCCAGTCGGCCACGCGCGTTTCCGCGCCTTCACCTGTCAGAGGTGGAGCGTGATCGGGCACGGTGGTTCCGTTGTGCGAGTAGCCGAGAACGTCCAGGTTGGTACGATGCAGATGCGCCACGCGATGAAACGCGTGCTCTACCGCTCGATACTCCGGCGTACCTCGCGTAGGTCCTTCTACTCCGCTATAACAGTTCAGGTCCACGACGAAAGAGACTTTATCCGGCAGCATCAAGGGAAGGACTGAAACCTCCACAGGCACACGCCGGTCCAGTCCGGTTTTCGACCGGACGCGCAGTTCGCCTGTATGCACACCGGGCTTGGCATCATGCGGAATATAAACGTCGACAAACACGGGCTGCACCGTCTGACCCGGCACCGGGTTATCTGTTGACGGAATGTCGAAGGGCTCCGTCAGCGGCACCAGTGGATCCGGATGGAAGAGGTTCGGGTTTTTGTCGTCCCGGACGAACCACTCGCGATAAAGTTGCATCGCCCCGGTCTTTTGCAGCACCGCGGGCAGCTTATCGCCCGCAAACAGCGGCTTGGAGATTTCGACCGTGACGCCGTTCTGTACGCCTTCCACCGCCAACTGAAACGCTACGAACTCATTACGCGCGCCGGTCAGCTTCACGCCGCCGTTCCAGATGACGTCGCGCTCCAGCAACGCGCCGGTCACCGGATTGATCTTGACCGTATCCGGCGCCGTCCATACGCCGGACCGCGGACCATCGCTGCCCCTCACCGGATCAGCAGCCGGCAGTTTGCGGCTGAGAGGCGCATCAATCTGAACCGGGCCGACCTCTGTCACCGGACTTGCCGTACCGCGTTCATCCAAAGTTCGCGATGCAAAATAATAAGTGCCCGGGGCAAGATCGTCCAGGTTGACCGTCACCATTCCACTTAGGGTGTTGTTCGTGGCCAGCGGATGCGGTTTCGGAGCAAGAGGGTCGATCAGCCAACGCGGATAGGGTTTCGCGGCGGCGAAGCCTTTGATAGGAGCTTGCGCGTATCGCACATCGAGCCGTGCGCGCGAGCCTTCAAACACCAGCGCGCCGCCCTCACGGCGGCCTCGCGGAGCGGCCGGTATCTTTGCGTTGGGTCTATCCGCTTCTACCACGAGTACGGGCGGGTGCTTCCCTTCTTTGCTCGACAGCACGTGCCGCGTTCGTGTCTGGCCCTTTTCGTCCGTCAGCAGGATGCCGAACTGGTCGCCGGTGGCCAACGCCGTTACAATCTCGGGCGAGACATCCGCCTCAAACCAGCCGTTTCCGGCGTTGCGCACACGCGGGTACACATACAAGCTGCCGCCCTGCGAGAAAGTGACGTCCACCAGGTCTGACCCTTGGTATGACCACCAACCGGTAGGCGACGGGCGGTAGAAGATCGCCTCACGTTCCTTCCACGGGCCGTTGCCGCTCACGGTCGAAATCCCAACCGTATGCAATGGAACCGGTGATGGAGCGGCATGTACGCGCAGCATCGCCCTGGTTACCCGGAACCCTTTCAGCGCAGACGTGTCAAACTGCAGCAGCGCAAAGCTGACCCGGCCCTGGATCACCAACCCCGGTTCCGCCCCGCGGGGCGGCTCCGGTTTCGACGCCAGGTCGGCGAAGGTGACCGTCGTGTCGGCGGTTACCGGAAGCGTAAGGCGTTCTGCGCCCATCGCGCACAACACGGTAAGCAGTAGAGTGGCGAATTTCATTCCATTCGAGTTTACCCAACCTGGAATCCAATGCAGGAGTTGTTACGATGGCTTTATGGGTCCTACTCCCGCAAGCGAACAACCTAAACTTCCGATTGAAGGCGTTCGGAACCTGATTGCGATCGGTTCCGGCAAAGGAGGCGTGGGGAAAACCACGGTGGCTGTGAACCTCGCGCTTGCGCTGCGCGGCCTGGGAGCGAAAGTCGGATTGCTCGATGCCGACGTGTATGGTCCCAATGTGCCGCTGATGATGGGGCTGCAGGAAACACCGCACGCCGTTGGCAACCGGATTCAGCCGCTCGAAAAACACGGAATCAAGCTGATGTCAATGGGCTTTCTGAATCCCGGCGACAAACCTCTGATCTGGCGCGGTCCCATGTTGCATAGCGTAATGCAGCAGTTTCTGCGCGGCGTGGATTGGGGCGAACTGGATTACCTGCTGATCGACTTACCTCCAGGGACGGGCGACGTGCAACTCTCGCTGATCCAGACGGCGCCGCTGACCGGTTCGATTGTGGTAACGACTCCGTCGGAGGTATCACTCGAGGATGCCCGAAAAGCGGTAAACATGTTTCAACAGGTGAGAGTGGAAGTGCTCGGGCTGATCGAGAATATGAGTTACCTGAACTGCCCGCACTGTTCGGAACGGATCGACGTTTTCAGTACCGGAGGAGGGCAGAAGACAGCGCAGGCGATGGGTGTGAATTTCCTCGGTGCGCTACCCCTCGACCCGCAGGTTCGCATCGGGGGTGATACCGGGAATCCGGTGGCGCTGAAAGACTCCTCCGCCTTTCATGAGATCGGCGCGCAGGTGTTGGAGCGCGTGCAAGCGGTTGGAGCCCCGCGCGGTCCCTCCATCGAAATCGAAGACTAGCGGACGCAGCAGAACGCTGCGCAAAAGAGGCTGTCCTGGCCGGAAGCCCTCGCTGGCGAGGGCCATTGGATGCCAAAAAGAGGCGAACTGGCGATAAAAAAAGCCTATTCGATCCGATTCTCTTGAAAAAGCGCTAATCTTTATAAGAGATTAGCGATCATGGGCATCAACATCGGTCTGGATATCGGCGCTATCAGCATCAAGCTCGCCGCCATTGGCAAACCCGAAGACCGGCCCATCGTGGACCGTCTGGGGCAGCCCGGCTCAGGTTTTCGGCGGATTGAGGATGTGTGTGGCAATCCGGCGGCGATCTCCGAATATCGCCGGATATCCGGCAGTCCCATTCAATCAGCATACGATCTGCTTCTGGATCTTTACGAATTTGTCCCGGAACAGTTGATTGAAGGAATCCGGGTGACGGGATCAGGCAGCCGCACCATCGCGAAAATACTCGGCATCTACTTTGAGAACGAGTTCAAGGCGATCGCGCGCATGTTCGCCGCGGTGCATCCGGAGGTGCGAAGCATCTTCGAGTTGGGCGGCGAAAGCTCCAAGTATATCCGCCTCGAACCAGGGGACGATTCGGGCAGCTGCGGCATTCTGGACTACGACCGGAGCGGGGAGTGCGCCGCCGGAACAGGCTCGTTTCTCGACCAGCAGGCGCTGCGGATGGGCTACTCGGTGGAGGAGGTGGGCGAAGTCGTCTCGTGCGCGGGTTGTGGAGCGCGGATCGCGGGCCGATGTTCGGTGTTCGCCAAGTCCGACATGATTCATGCCCAGCAAAAGGGCTATTCACCCGCCGAAATTCTGCGCGGGCTTTGCGACGCTGTAGCACGGAACTTCAAAAGCAGCATCGTAAAGAGCCGGACCATCACTCCTCCGGTGGCGCTGATCGGCGCAGTTTCGCAAAACGCAGGAATTGCCGGCGCGCTGCGGGAGGTGTTCCGCCTGAGCGAGAGCGACCTGATGGTTCCACAGCTCTACGCATGGTGCGGAGCCTTAGGCGCGGCGATTCTCGAAGCGGAGGAGCCTCGAAAACGATCGTTCCGCGATATCCACAAGTTGAACCAGCACAAATCGGCCATCCATCGCCTGGATAGCAAACCGCTCTCGATGGAGAACGTAGTCCTGCTTGGAGACCGTGTCGATAAGTACCGGCCGCCCGAGGGCGATGGTCCCATCGCGGCGTATCTCGGAATCGACATCGGATCCGTTTCGACCAACCTGGTCGCCATCGACGAGTCCGCTAACGTAATCCACGATATTTACCTGCGAACCGCCGGCCGGCCTATTGAAGCAGTGCAGAAAGGACTGACGGAGTTGAAGGAGCTCTGGGGCAACCGGTTGGTCATTGAGGGAGTGGGAACCACCGGCTCCGGACGAGAGTTGATCGCGGAGTTCGTGGGCGCCGACGTGGTTAACGACGAGATTACCGCCCACAAAACCGGGGCCATTCATATCAGCGACACTCTGGGAGGGGGGCCGGTCGACACCATTTTCGAGATCGGCGGGCAGGATTCGAAATACATCTCGATCGAAAACGGCGTTGTAGTGGATTTCGCGATGAACGAGGCATGTGCGGCGGGCACGGGGTCGTTCCTGGAAGAACAAGCGGAGAAGCTCGGCATCAGCATCAAAGGAGAGTTCGCCCGGCTCGCTCTATCCTCTCAGGCGCCAACCCGCCTCGGTGAACGTTGCACGGTGTTCATGGAGCGTGATGTCACCGGCTGGCTTCACAACGGCGAGACGGTGCCGAACCTGGTAGCGGGACTGGCGTACTCCATTGTTCTGAACTACGTGAACCGCGTGGTCCGCGGGCGGAAGATCGGCGATGTGATCTACTTCCAGGGTGGAACGGCTTACAATGACTCGGTTGCGGCGGCGTTTGCGAAACTGCTGGGCAAGAAGATCACTGTGCCACCCTACAACGGTGTGATGGGCGCGGTGGGAATGGCCCTGATCGCGCGGCAATGGCATCGGGCGACCCGGGGATTCACGCGATTTCGCGGCTATGATCTGAATAACCTGGAAATGTCCTCACGGGACTTTGTCTGTAAAGCCTGTTCGAACGAGTGCGACATCAAGGAATTCAAGATAGAAGGACAGAAAAGCTACTGGGGTGACAAGTGTTCGGACCGTTACCGCAAGGTATCCCCGACGGGCCGGAAACCGGTAATCGAAGATCTGTTTGCATTCCGTGAGAAACTGCTCGAAGAGATAACGGGTAGTCCGCTTGCCCCTCCGAAACAACTGACGCGATCGAACCGTATCTGCGTTGGCATTCCGCGCACGATGTCCACCTATGATCAGTATCCGTTCTGGCAGCGTTACTTCACCGCCATTGGCGCCGGCGTGGTTCTGTCGCGGCAAACAGATCCCAAAATTGCGGCGGACGGTGTGGAGATGGCCCTGGCGCAACCCTGCTATCCAGTGCAGATTGCCCATGGGCATGTGCAGTCACTGCTCGAACTGGGTGTGGATTACGTGCTGACGCCGAACATTCTGAACGCGGAGGCGCACGAGGATACCGTATGCACTTCGCATATGTGCCCGTGGAACCAGACGCTGCCTTTTGTTCTGCAATCAGCGCCCCGGCTCGAACCGCACCGCCACAAGTTCCTTACGCCTACTCTGCACTTTCAGCTTGGGCGCGAGTACGTTGCCCGGACACTCGCCGGAATGGCGCAGAAGCTGGGAGTGAGGCGGCGCGTGAGCGACGCGGCGGTGGATGCGGCCTACGCGGCTCAAAGACAGTTCCAGGAACGAATTCTCGAAGCGGGAGCCGCCGCCATGGCGGCGCTCGATAAGAGCGGGGAGCCCGGCATTTTGCTCATCGGGCGGGGTTACAACATCTACGACCGCAACATCAACTGCGACATACCGAGAAAGCTGCGCCACCACTACGGGGCAAATGTCATTCCTCTCGATTTTCTTGTTACCGGACGGGAGAGAGTTGAGGATCTGCATCCAAACATGTACTGGTCTTCGGGCCAGAAGATTCTGGCCGCGTCGCGTCTGGCGGCGGCGCGAGGCAACCTGCACATCATCTACATCACAAACTTCAAGTGCGGGCCGGATTCGTATATCAAGTACTTCGCGCGCCAGACCGCCGGCGTCCCGTTGCTGGTGCTGCAATTTGACGGGCACGGAAACGACGCGGGCTATATGACCCGATGCGAAGCGTATCTCGACAGCAAAGGAATCCTGCGATGCTACAGCAGTCAACCCTCGAGCGAAAAAGCTATCCGCGCCGCAGCCACCCGCTGACCGGCAAGACGGTTTATATCCCGCCGATGGCCTACGGCAGCGCGCGCGCGTTTGCCGCGGGATTCCGCGCGCTGGGCGTGGATGCCCGGCTGACGCCGCCTTCCGATGAACGAACCAGAGAACTCGGCGGACGCTATACATCGGGCGACGAGTGTTATCCGGCGAAAGTGACCGTGGGCGATTTCATGCGGGTGTTGGAGCAACCCTCCACCGATCAGGGCAAGACCGTGTTTTTCATGCCCACCGCGGACGGACCCTGCCGTTTTGGCCAATACGCGACCTATCTCCGGCGGATTCTCGACCTGAACGGATTCCCGCATGCGCAGGTGCTCTCACCGACCAGCGCCAACGGATATGAGGGTCTGGGGAATCTGGCGAGACCGTTTTTTCGTACGGGTTGGCGCACGCTTGTAGCGGGCGATATTCTGCAAAAACTGCTGCTCATCTATCGTCCCTACGAAACGCGTCACGGAGAAACGGATAAGGTGTACCACGTGTGCCTCGACGATGTGTGCGGCACGGTGGAGCGAACCACAGTGGAGCCTTCCGCACAACTGAAAGCGATTCGCGAGGCGCTTTTGCGATGCCGCGACCGCTTTCATGCCATTTCAGCGCGCCGTGACCGGTCTGTTCCACTCATCGGTGTGGTTGGTGAAATCTTTTGCAGGCTCAATACGTTTTCGAATGACGATCTGATCCGCCGCCTCGAGGAATATGGCGGTGAGGCGTGGCTCTCCGACATCAGCGAATGGATCTGGTATACGAACGCGGAGCAGTTCCGGCGCTTGAAGTTACTCGGTAAACAGATTTCGACCGATGCCGCCAAAGCATGGGTCCGCAACAAGATACAGCGGCACGACGAGCACGTGCTGCTCGAACCGTTCCGCGACGACTTTCGCGGCTACGAAGAACCGCCGATTGAAGAGATCCTGGAGTATGCGCGGCCGTACCTGCCCTGCGACGGCGCACTCGGCGAGATGGTGCTCAACGTCGGAAAAGCTATCTACCTTGCCAGGAAGGGCGCCGACGGCATCCTGGACATCAGCCCGTTCACGTGCATGAATGGCATTGTCTGCGAAGCCATCTACCCGAGGTTGAGCCGAGACCTGGGCGGAATCCCGATCCGCACGTTCTATTTCGATGGCACACAAGCCGATCTGGATCGCGATCTAGGGGTATACCTGGAGCTTGCACGTTCCTACAGCCGGAAAAAAAGTGCCGCGCGCGTTTACCCCGACCGTCCCTGACCAATTCCGCGGTACCGCTGCCGCGGGTTTACCAAATTGATCACGACGCTTGGCATCAAACGTCCTCACGCGGAAAATTCTTCCAAGCCGTACTACGAAGCCTCAAGTTGTTGGACACCGTCCTGCTGCCAGGACCGGTTTTCCCTGGCGTCTGGCTGGCATTGGCCATTGGCCAAAATGGCCAGTGGCTTTGGAAGGCTCGCGTTATAATTGAGGAAGGGTTAAATAGGCCCTAAGGGGGACAATGAGCAAAGAAGACAGCATTGAAGTGACAGGAACTGTGGTGGAGAAGTTTCCGAGCGGACTCTTCAGTGTGCAACTGGACCAGGAGCGTACGGTGCTGGCGCACCTGGCGGGCAAATTGCGCCGCAATCGTATCAGGGTACTGGCGGGTGACCGCGTAACAATGGAACTCTCTCCGTACGACTTGACCAAGGGCCGAATCACCTACCGGCACAAATAAAACCTTCCTTTTCTCCCGCGCGTGCCGAAAATCCTTATCGTGTTCGGGACGAGACCCGAAGCGATTAAACTTGCCCCGGCCATCAAAGAGCTTCGCTCGCGGTCCGAGCATTTTCATGTTCAGGTTTGCATAACGGCGCAGCATCGTGAGTTGTTGGACCAGGTGCTCGATGTCTTCTCGATCGAGCCCGAGTTCGACCTCGACCTGATGCATGCCGGGCAGACCCTGTTTCAGTCGGCGTCGCGCGTGGTGGCCGGACTCGAATCCGTTCTCTGTCAGGTGCGCCCGGACATGGTCCTGGTACAAGGCGACACCACGACGACAATGTGCAGCGCACTAGCGGCGTTTTACGCTCACGTAGCCGTGGGACACGTGGAGGCCGGGCTCCGAACGGGAACTCCGGACATTCCTTTTCCCGAAGAGATGAACCGTGTCCTCACCAGCCGGCTGGCGTCGCTTCACTTCGCGGCTACGGAGTGGGCGGCGGCGAATCTGCGCAAAGAAGGAGTTGCGCCGGAGCGGATCGTAGTGACCGGCAACACCGGAATTGATGCCGTGCTGCACGTCCGCGCCGGAATTGAATCGGGGCGGCTGGTTCCATGCCGGCAGATTCCGGTTGAGCCCGGCAGGAAACTGATTCTGGTGACCGCACACAGACGGGAGAGCTTCGGAGAAGGCTTCGAACAAATCTGCGCGGCCCTGATGGAGTTGTCGCGGCGTCCGGATGTGACCATCGTTTACCCGGTGCATCCCAATCCCAACGTACAGGAACCGGTCAACCGGATTTTGGGGGGCGCCGAACGGATTCGGTTGGTTGAGCCCCTCGACTACGTCTCGTTTGTCGGCCTGATGCGGCGCGCCTATCTGCTGATCACGGATTCAGGCGGCGTGCAGGAGGAGGCTCCCTCACTGGGAAAGCCGGTGCTGGTGATGCGTGCCTCTACCGAAAGGCCGGAGGCAGTGGAAGCAGGCACGGCACGCCTGGTGGGAACTGAGCTGGGAGCGATCGTTCGGGAGGCGTCGCGGCTGCTCGACGACCCGGAAGAGTACGCTTCCATGGCGCGCGTTCACAACCCTTATGGAGACGGCCGGGCGAGCTGCCGCATCGCAGACGCAATACTCTCATTCTTCAAGTGAAACCGCTACCCGGCTGGTGTCCGCCAGGACGTCTCCGAGGCGGCCGGAACCCGTGGGAAGCCAGTGGACAAACGTTATAATCAGGCCGGCGAGGAATACGGGCTTAATGAGGAATTTTCGCGGCGGGTCGAAATCAAAAAAAGAGACGCCTGGCACTGTCTCAGGACTGAAGGCAGGGTTGCACAAGCGCATCGTGGGGCAGCCGGCAGCCCTGGAAGCAATCGTACCGCACATAAAGATCCATCAAGCTGGCCTGTCACCGGAGGGAAGACCCGCCGGCGTGTTCCTCCTGCTGGGACCCACCGGCACGGGAAAGACGAAGACGGTGGAAGCGCTTGCCGAGGTGCTTCACGGGAGTGAGCGAAACCTGCTGCGGATCGATTGCGCCGAATTTCAAATGGACCACGAGGTGGCGAAGCTGATCGGCGCGCCTCCCGGATACCTGGGCCATCGCGAAACACACCCGCTGTTGACGCAGGCGAAGCTGAATTCCGTTGTAAGCGAACGCAGCCCTCTCTCCATCGTGCTGTTCGACGAGATCGAAAAGGCTGCGCCGTCGTTGACGCGTCTGCTGCTCGGAGTGCTGGACAAAGCTACGCTGCGGCTCGGCGACAACACGGCGGTGAACTTCGAGCGGAGCCTGATCTTCCTGACCAGCAATCTAGGTGCGAGAGGCATGGCCAGGGAGTTGAGCCCCGGGTTCGGGTTTGATGCCATGGCTGGTTGCCGCCCGGCCTTGAGCAGCAAGCTCGAAAGTGTGGCGATGCGGGCGGTCCGAAAGCACTTCTCTCCCGAATTCGTAAATCGTCTTGATACCGTGGTCACGTATCAGCCGCTGGACGAAAAGTCCTTGTCGGAGATCCTCGACCTCCAACTGGCGGGATTGCAGCAACACATCCATTCGCGGCGCGGCTGCGAAACATTCTATTTGCACGTCGCGGCTTCCGGGCGGAAATTTCTGCTGAATGCAGGCACCAGCCCGGAGTACGGCGCGCGGGAATTGAAACGCGCCATCCAACGCCATCTGATCACGCCCCTGGCCGAACTCATCGAACTGGGAATCGAGCCTGGCGCGACGGTTATCGCGGATGCCCCCAAAAACAGCACGCGGCTCCACTTCCGGGTGCCGGCAATTCGGCTGACTGCGTTGGATGCGGCGTGATTGCGCGTCAGCGCACATCAGCGCACGAACGAAGGCCGCCGGAGCGTTCTGCTACCATAGCGCTTGGCAATGGAGGCTTCGGAGGAGCGGCAGTCCGGATTACGCCGTGAAATCGGGCTGCGCGACCTCGTCCTGTTCAACATTGCGGCGGTAATCGGAATCCGGTGGCTTGCCGCCGCGGCGCATGCGGGTCCGGGCTCTATCTCCTTGTGGCTGCTCGCGGCGCTGCTGTTTTTCGTCCCCTCCGCACTGGCCATTTCCATGTTGTCCAGGTACTTTCCGGAAGAAGGCGGCCTCTACATCTGGACGAAGCGCAGTTTCGGCGACTGGCACGGTTTCGTTGCGGGCTGGTGCTTCTGGCTGTCTAATCTTTTCTATTTCCCGAACCTGGCGTTGGCTGGCGTCGCAATGGGTGTGTATGCTCTGGGATCCCAACACACGCATCTGGCAAGCAATCGCGGTTTTGTTCTGAGCGCGAGCCTGGTGCTACTATGGGCGGCGCTGCTCAGCCACCTGTTCGGACTAAGAATCGGCAAATGGACCCAGAACATCGGCGGCCTTTCCACATATGCCGCAGGCGGGCTGATTATCGCCGCCGGCGCGGTGATCTGGGCCACGCATGGCGCCGCCACACCGATCGAAGTGGTCCCCGAATGGAACTGGGACAAGGTCAATTTCTGGTCCCAAATCGCCTTCGCATTCGGTGGTTTGGAACTGGGCGCCGTGATGGGCGGAGAGATCCGTAATCCGAAGCGGAACGTTCCGCGGGCGGCGTGGATCAGCGGCTCCGCAATCTGCGTGTTCTACATTGCGGGCACGCTTGCCATTCTGGCTCTGCTTGTTCCTGAAAAGGTCAGCGTGCTCTCGGGGCTTGCGCAAGCCGGACAGGCCGCATCGGAACGGGCGGGCCTCACTTGGTTTTCGCCCCTTCTCGCTGGTCTCATCACTTTGGGGGTGGTGGGACAACTCGGGGCGTGGGTGGGCGGCAGCGCGCGGGTCCCTTTCGCTATCGGACTGGATCGTTATCTGCCGCCCGCACTCGGAAAACTGCATCCGCGCTGGGGTACGCCTTACGTCTCCCTTCTGGCGCAAGGGGGCACTTGCACGGGGTTTATTCTTCTGTTGCAATCCGGCGAAGAGTTGGAGCTCGCCTATCAACTGCTGGTCGATATGACCATCATCACTTATTTCATTCCATTCGTCTATGTTTTTCTGAGTGCGTGGCGGCAAGGACAGCGCCTGGGGCCCGCCTGCGGTCTCAGCGTTACCATCGCTGCGATACTGCTTTCGCTCGTGCCTCCGGCCGATGTGGCGAGCGTATGGTGGTTCGAGGTGAAGCTGGCAGGCGGCTGTCTGCTCTTGCTGCTGGTGGGCAGGCTGGCGTTTCTCAAGGGAATCCGGTACCAGCGCAGTCAGGCATTATGAGCAGCTATCCGGAATCGGTGCGATATCTCTACGCCCTTGGCAACGAGGTAGCTACCGCCAAACTGGGTCTGGAGCGTATTCGCACGCTGCTCGATGCGCTCGGCAACCCGCAGTCTTCTTTCGAGTGCGTGCATGCCGCCGGTACGAATGGCAAGGGGTCGGTCTGCGCGATGATCGCTTCCAGTCTCCGCGCCGCCGGACGCAGGACAGGGCTCTATACCTCGCCGCACCTGGTGGAGCCCACCGAACGCATTCAGTTGAACGGAGCAGCGGTTTCACGTGACGCTTTTACTCGCGCATTCGACACGGTTCATCAGACGGCGGAACGGCTGCTCGCCGCAAATCGCATTGACCTGCATCCCACCTACTTTGAGACCGTCACGGCCATGGCTTTCATGATTTTCCGGGAAGCGCGCGTGGAAACGGCAGTAATAGAAACCGGGCTCGGCGGAAGGCTGGATGCGACCAACATCGTTTCGCCCAGGCTGGTCGTCATTACCCCTGTCGACTACGATCACGAAGCGTGGCTCGGAAGGACCCTGGAGGCCATTGCGGGCGAAAAAGCCGGTATCATCAAACCCGGGGCTATCACGGTATTCGCACCGCAGCACAACACGGTATACGATGTGCTCAACAAACGCGCAGCAGAAGCGGGCGTCCCGCCGGTGTGCGTGGAAAGCTGGCGCGTGGAGGAACTTGCCATCGGTCCGGAGGGGAGTTCGTTTACGGCCGTAGGTGACGTCACACTCCGAATCGAATGCCCGCTGGCGGGCGAGCACCAGGTGACGAACGCGCTGACTGCCGCCGTGGCGCTGGATGCGCTCGGCATCCCGCCGGAGAAGATCCGGGACGGAATTCGCGAGGTGCATTGGCCCGGACGGCTGGAGCGGGTTGGCGAAAACCCAGCCATCATATTAGATGGGGCCCACAATCCTTCCGGAGCAAGGGCACTGGCGGCCTACATAGAGCGTTTCTACGACACCCGCCGCGTCACACTGGTCTTTGGAGCCATGCGTGACAAAGCCTTGGAAGAAATGGCGTCGATTCTGTTTCCGCTGGCAGCGCAGGTGATCGTCACCGCGCCCGGACAAGCGCGCGCCGTTCATCCCGAAGCTGCTTTGGGCCTTGTGGATCATCCGTCGTTGAGGATCGCTCCCCGACTGGCCGATGCATTGCGGATGTTGGCGGACGCCGATGTTGTTTTCATCACGGGTTCACTGTTCCTGGTCGGCGAAGCTCGGGCGCTGCTCGTAAAATAGGTGGTGTCCATGTCCTTAGGATTGTTGCGCGCGCTGCTCATCACGGATCCCCTGGTGATTATCGCAACCGCCGTGATGGGCACCGTATCCTTACTCGCATCCGTCCTGGACCCGAGTGGGGATCTGTCCCATAGCGTCGCGAGGGCCTGGAGCCGCCTGTTGCTGCGGATCATGCGAGTCCGGCTTCGCGTGGAGGGCTTGGACAAGATTACCGGGCCGAGCTACGTTTTCGCGTCTAACCATTTGAGTTACATGGATACGCCGGTGGTGATCTCCGCCATCCCGCTGGGATTCCGGTTCCTTGCAAAGAAGGGGCTATTCAAGGTTCCTTTCATCGGAGGGCACTTGAAGCGCGCAGGGCACATACCGGTTCCCCGCGATGATCCGCGCGCTTCGGTGAAAAGTATGGCAATGGCCGCGGACATCATCCGAAGCCGTGGCGTTTCGATTCTGGTGTTTCCCGAAGGCGGCCGCTCGTCGGATGGCCTCCTGCGGGAATTCCGGGATGGCGCGGCTTACATCGCCATCAAGGCGGGAGTGCCCATTGTTCCGCTCGCGCTGGAAGGAACAAGGGAAGTGTTACCCATGGGCTCCATCAACGTGCGGGGAGGCGACGTTGTTCTGCGTGTCGGCGATCCGATTCCCACGGCGGACCTGAGAATCAGCGACCGTTCTCAGCTCACCAAAAAGGTGTACGAGCGCGTAGCGGACCTCCTGAACGAACCGTCTGCGATAATCAGTTAAACCATCTATGCGGATCGTTTCGCTTCTGCTGGCATTTGCTCTGCCTGGGATCCTGGGGGCGCAATCCCTGTCGATCGAGGAATACAGCCCGAAATCAGGGCTGGTGGTTCCACAACACCAGGTGCCGAAGGCCAGGTTCCCTTTCATTGACGTGCACAACCATCAGAGAAGCCTGTCGCCGGAGCATCTTCGTCAATTGCTGGCCGGCATGGATTCCATCAACATGCGAATCATGGTGAACCTGAGCGGTGGCTATGGCAGCCGGCTGTCCCAAACCGTTCAGGCGATGAAGAGCGCGTCGAAGGACCGCTTTGCCGTCTTCGCGAACATCGACTTTACAGGCATCGACGAACCGGATTACGGCAAGCGTGCCGCGGCGCAATTGGAAATGGACGTCCGCAATGGCGCGCGAGGGCTGAAGATTTTCAAGAATCTCGGCCTGGACCTTAAAGACGGCAAGGGTGAGCGCATCCGCACCGACGATCCGCGTTTCGATCCGATCTTCGAGATGTGCGGGAAGTTGAACATCCCGGTCCTGATCCACACCGGAGAACCCAAGGGACTCTTCGAGCCGATGGACAAGTACAACGAGCGATGGCTCGAACTAAAAAAGTATCCGAGGCGTGGCCGTCCTCCAGACCGTTATCCGACCTGGGAAGCAATCATGGCCGAACAGCACGCCCTGTTCGCGCGGCACCCGAAGACGAAATTCATCAACGCTCACCTGGGCTGGATGGGAGGCGACCTCGCGGCACTCGGCAAGTTGCTGGACCGTCTCCCTAACGTCTATACGGAAATCGCGGCGGTGGTGGAGGAATTGGGGAGGCAGCCGCGCTTCGCCCGCCAGTGGTTTGTGCAATATCAGGATCGCGTAATGTTCGGCAAGGATACCTGGAGGCTCGAGGAATACCCGACCTATTTTCGAATTTTGGAGACCGCTGACGAATACTTTGATCATGATCGTCCTCATCACGGGCTCTGGAAAGTCTACGGACTGGATCTTCCCGAAGTGGTGTTGAAGAAGCTGTACTATAAAAACGCACTGAAGGTCATCCCGGGATTAAATGCCGCTGCGTTTCCGGATTAGGCTTCCTTGCCGCGGGCCGCTAAACCGCTAAAATAGTTACAATGCAGGTTTTACAGGCGGGAGAACATAAGTATCTGCTGCTCGAACTGGATCAGGAGATCATTTTCAGCATCCTGAAACAGGCGGGCTTCGAGTTCAAGCTTCACGAGACTCCGAAAACTATTGTGCTGGAGTTGACGGCGGCGGAGCGCAAGGCTCCGCTACTGCTGTTCGACGCCTCGGACCCCGGCAATCTCGGATGGTTCTCCCGGTGCCAGTTTTACGTTGATGGCTCCACCGGCCGCGTCCTGCAGACACCGCTTGCGCTGGCGAATATGAGAGACCGCTCCGACCGTGTGCTGCCGCGCTCGATCCGGGTTCAGATCGCCAAGGAATTACCGGCGGGTTTTCGGCTACCCGGCAAACAGCCGGTAACCGAACAGATGATCTATGCCGTGCTGTACAATTTCGCCAACGCCCTGATGCAGGTCGGCGTCGGTGTGTGCGGCGGATCCGTGGTGAAGCCGCTCGCGGGGCGAACGGAAAGCATCGGCGTGCGGAACTGATCTCAAACCACCGCTTGCTTCGCGGCTTCTAGAACGTCTTCCACCTCTTTCCGGTATTGAGCCAGTTTCTCCTGGTTGGTAGCTTCGAAGCGGAGCACGAGCACGGGCTGGGTGTTGGAAGCGCGCACCAGGCCCCACCCTTCGGGAAAAAGCACTCGCACGCCATCTACGTCTACGGTCTCGTGCGATTTTCGCAACACTTCCGCGACACGCCGCACCAGCTCGAACTTCACTTCATCGGGGCAATCGACGCGAATCTCAGGTGTGGTCACGAGCTTCGGCAACGTGCAGACCTGCGCCGATAGCGGCTTGCCGGAGCGCGCTACGATCTCCATGAGGCGGCAGGCCGCGTAGAGCGCATCGTCATAGCCGAAGTAGCGGTCCTGGAAAAAAATGTGCCCGCTCATTTCTCCGGCCAGTTCGGCGCGCTCCTCCTTCATTTTGGCCTTGATCAGCGAATGTCCGGTACGGTACATAATCGCGTTGCCGCCCAGCTTTCGCACCTCGTCGTAAAACACCTGTGAGCATTTCACTTCGCCAATGAATGTCGCACCGGGCTTTCGTGTGAGAATCTCGCGCGCAAAAATCAGCAGCAGCATATCGCCCCAGATAATTTCGCCGTTCTCATCCACGGCGCCGATGCGGTCGCCATCGCCATCGAATGCGATTCCCAGTTCCGCATTGTGCTCCTTCACCGCGCGTTTCAGCGCCACCAGGTTTTCAGGAAGCGTGGGATCCGGGTGGTGGTTGGGGAAGCTGCCATCCATATCGAAGAACAGCTCCACGGGATCGCAATTCAGCCGCTCGAGCAACCGGTGCATCGTTGGCCCGGCCGCGCCGTTCCCTGCATCCAGAACAACGCGAATGCGCCTGTCGAAGGAAACCAGGGACGCCAATTCGTCCACGTAGGGCCCCATCGCATCTGCCACATTCTCCATGCCGGAGCCGGTCTCGAATGCGCCGGTTTCAATGATCCGGTAGATTTCCTGGATGTCGTCGCCGAAGATGGTGGATCCGCCGCTGACCACCTTGAAGCCGTTGTACTCCGGTGGATTGTGGCTGCCCGTGATCATCACCGCGCCGTCGGGCTGCCATTTGTATGCCGAGTAGTAGAGTACCGGAGTCGGAACGACTCCGATGTCGGTAACATTGCACCCCGACTGCAGCAAGCCGCGCAGCAGCGCATCGCGAAGCCGGGGCGAGCTGAGCCGCGTGTCCCGGCCCAAATTCACCCTTGTCCCGCCACGTCTGCGAAAGTATGTGCCAATGCCCTTGCCGAGTTGCTCCACAGCCCTGCCGTTCAGATCGGTTTCGGCAATGCCTCGAATGTCATATTCGCGGAAAATGGTGGATTTCAGCATAACTTGTAAGGTAGCAGGACCGTGCCCTCACCTGCTCACGCAGCGGTTCCCCGCGATGTAAAACCGCAGCGGCCAATCGGCACATTTGCGGATGCCTATGCGGGGAGTAGTAACAATCTCGGGCTGCTTTGTCTTGGGAAAGCTGCGCACCGTAAGCGGGCCGTGCGTGACATCCTTCCCGTTGTCACGCCGTGTGATATTCATAGCGATCGTCAGCTTTCCGGGACCCGAAGCCAGATCCTCGAGCTTCTTCGCACGGGGACGGCGCTCACGCATGATCGCAATTCCCGCGACCGGTTCCAGCGCGCGAATCAACACGCAACCAGGGACTCCCTCCGGCTCAGCCACCAGGTTCAGGCATTCATACATACCGTAAATGAAGTAAACGTATGCGTGTCCGGGTGGACCGAAGATAACTCGAGTGCGGTCTGTGATGCCCCGGGAAGAGTGCGAGGCCAGATCGTTTCCGCCCAGATACGCCTCTGTTTCGACGATCACTCCGGCCGTCGCACCATGTACTAGCACTTTTCCAAGCAGCGATTTCGCGACGTCGATCGTACTGCGGCAATAGAAAGAACGGTCCAATACGGCGGAGTGCTTCAGCAGGACGCCAAAGGCGGCTTCATCGTGCCACAATGGCTACGTTAGCAAAACATGCGCCTGTTTGCCGCTGTCGATATTCCCCAGGAGGTCGTCGACCGGCTGGATCGTCTCATTTCCAAGTGGCGGCCGCTGGCTGATTTGCGGTGGAGCCGGGCCGGTAATCTCCATATCACGACCAAGTTCATTGGAGAATGGCCGCAGGAGCGGCTGGAAGAAATGATCGCCTGTCTTCGCCGAATTCCAATGCGCGACCCCATACCCGTAGCGGTGCGCGGGCTGGGGTGGTTTCCTCATGAAAGGTCGCCGCGCGTATTCTGGGCCGGTGTGGAAGCACCCCCATCGCTCCACGAACTCGCAGCCGCGACGGTGCTCGCCTGTGAGAATTTAGGAATCGCCGCGGAGAAACGGCCGTTTTTGCCACACCTGACGCTGGCGCGCATCGATCCGGGATCGAGGCTGGAGAAACTGCGAGAGGCAATCGCCGCCCTCGACACCCGAGATTTCGGAAATTTCCGCGCAGACCGGTTCTTTCTCTACGAGAGCAAGTTGAGGCCTGGCGGCTCCGTTTACACGAAGCTTGCCGAATTCGCGGCATGACTCCTGCTCTCGCACTTCTTGCGGCCTACACAGTGGGTGCGGTCCCCTTCGGATATTTGCTGGTGCTGTGGAAAACCGGCCGGGACGTCCGAACGATAGGCAGTGGCAACATCGGCGCAACCAATGTCGTAAGAACCACCGGGCGGGCGCTTGGGATTGTGACGCTGGTGCTCGATATTGCGAAAGGCTTCTTTGCGGTATGGCTGGCTGCGCGTCTGACCAGCGGTAACCTGCTTTGGATGAGCCTGGCCGCGCTTGCCGTCATGGCGGGCCACGCGTTTCCAGTGTTTCTTAAGTTCCGGGGAGGGAAAGCGGTGGCCAGCTTCATTGGAGCGTTCCTATACCTGACACCTTTGCCACTGGCTGCCGTTCTGGTGGTGTTCATTGTGAGCGTGGCCGTCACGCGTTATATCTCCGTGGGTTCCGTGCTGGCTGGCGGATCGTTTCCGCTCGCCGTGTGGATCATTCTGCATCCACCCGCCTCACTTCTGGCGGCGGCGTTGCTTGCCGGAGCCTTCATCGTCTGGCGGCATAAGTCCAACATCGAACGGCTGCGCGCCGGCAAGGAGCACACGTTTTCCTTCGGAGGCCGCCGCTCTTGAGGAACCTGGCGATTATCGGCGGCGGCAGTTGGGGAACGGCGCTTGCCCTTGTTCTGGCGCCGCGATTCCGCCGGCTGCGGCTATGGGTGTATGAACAGGATCTCGCCGCGCGCATGGCGGAAACACGGATCAACGATGTCTTCCTTCCGGACTTCCGCATTCCCGATGGCGTCGAAGTGTCTTCCGATCTTTCGTATGCCCTGGAGGAGGCGGAAATCGTGCTCGGTGTCATGCCTTCGCACCACGCCAGGCGCCTCTACAGCCAGATGGCTGCCCTGGTGCGGACGGATGCTATTTTCGTGAGCGCGACGAAGGGTCTGGAATCACAGTCGCTGCTGCGTATTTCCGAGGTGATCCGGCAGAGTGTCAAAGGGCAGCAGAAACGACGCATCGCAGTGCTTTCCGGCCCCACGTTTGCCGTGGAGGTAGCCCGGGGGGAACCAGCGGCGGTCGTCATCTCTTCGGAGGAACGCGAGGCGGCGGAAACCGTGCAAGCGGCGTTTTCGGGACCGTCGTTCCGCCTGTACACGAACACCGACCCGATCGGTGTTGAGATTGGGGCGGCGCTGAAGAATGTCATCG
>CAADGY010000206.1 GCA_900696665.1 uncultured Acidobacteriota bacterium | reverse complement strand
CTGTCACCGGTGTCACCCCTACCCAATTTGTCACCCCTGCCAAATCGCCGCCAACCCCTGACACCAAAGGTCAGGAACCCCTGACATCCGTGACCGAGAGGGCTGACACAGCTATGTCAGCCGAACCATCAACGTATACATCAAGTGAACCGTCATCTGTATCCTCATCATGCGCCCCCCCTGCGCCTACGCTTTTTGGACTGGAGCAGCAGGACCAGCAAAACGTAAAGGCGTCCGGCTTTGCAATTCCCCTGTCGGACGGAACCGAATACATGGTCACGGAAAAACTCCTTGAGGAGTGGAAGCTGGCTTTCCCGCAGGTCGACGTCGCCCAGTCGCTGCGCAACATCAGAGCGTGGTGCAAGGCTAAGCCGGCCAAGCGGAAAACCCGGCGCGGAGTGGAGGAGTTCCTGGTGAAGTGGCTGATTGGCGACCAGGACAAGGCGTCGCGGGCACCGGCTGCGATCAGCGGCCCCGCGAAGTTCGATCCGTACGAATTCATGCGCCGCACGTCCGGCGCGAAAGCACCAGTGATCGAGGGGGCGGCTTCTCGTGTCGACTAATTTAACGCCGTCTACTGACGATCTGCTCAACTGGCTCTACAGCCAGCTGGACGGCTTATACCCCTGGCTATGGCGTTCGCGATTTCCTACCGAGGAAAGCATGCTGGCGTGGCGCACCGCCTGGGCAGCCGGTTTCACGGCGGAAGGGGTGAGCCCCGAGGAAATCCGCGCCGGTCTTGCCAAGTGCCGCAATCTACATGCTGTTCCGCCAAGTTTCACGGAGTTCCTGCGCGCTTGCCGGCCACCCCTTGATCGTGACGCCGCCTACGAAGAAGCGGTAGCCCAGATGCGCCGCCGGCGCGAATCCGGCACCGACCAATGGAGCAACCCGGCAATTTACTGGGCCGCCGCAAGCATGTTCCATGATTTGATGCAGCGCCCCTACTACGAGGTCCGCGACCGTTGGGGTAGGGCGCTCGAAAAGGCCCAAGCCGATGTGCGTGCCGGGTTGCTGCCGCCCAGCGTGCCGGAGAAGCCCAAAGCCATCCCGGCGCCGCCGGCGGCCGCGTCCCCGGAGCACGCACAGAAGATCCGCGGGTTGTTGGACGGCCTCCGGCAGAAATTGACGGCCGAGCCGCCGGAGGGGCTATGACCGGCGGAACGCATCTCGTATTGGGCGCGTTGTCCGGCGCCACGTTGGCTGCTACCGGGCTCTTCGATTCCGAGCCGCTTGCGATTGCCGCAGCGATGATTGGGGCACTGCTGCCCGATATTGATCACCCTTACAGCCGCCTTGGTCGCAAGATGCGGCCTGTCTCCGATTTGGTGGCTCTGGTATTCGGGCACCGCGGAATCACGCACTCCCTGCTCGCGATTCTCGTGATGCTTGTGCTGCTACTGCAGGCGCCGCAGTGGCTCGGTTACGCCGGCGCGCTTGCCGTTGGCTACCTATCCCACCTTGCTGCCGATGCGTGCACGCCGAGCGGGGTACCTCTTCTCTGGCCCCGTCGGCGAATTTTCCGTGTCCCGGGTGTCAGCATCCAAACCGGGTCGATTTCTGAAATGGTTGTGGCGGGAATTGGCGCCATGGCTGCGTTTTTCGTTATTGTTCGATGACCACTTCCTATTCCATCGAAGCCGAGCAGAACTTGCTGGGAGGCTTGCTGCTTGATAATTCGGCGCTGGAGCGTGTCGAGGAAACCAAGCTGCAGGTCGAGGATTTCTATCGAGACGATCATCGCCGGATCTATCGCCATATCGTCACGTTGATCAAGAATTCGCAGCCCGCCGATGTGGTCACTGTATGGGATTCCCTGAAAGAGGGTGGAGTGGCCGACCAGTCCGGCGGCATGACCTATCTCGTGGAGATCGCCAATAACACTACTTCCGCGGCGAATATCCACCGGTACGCAATTATCATCCGTGACCGGGCGATGCGTCGACGGCTGGCCGACGTCGGCGCCGAAATGCACGCCCTCGCGTCATCACCGGGGCCGCGGCCGACCGCGGAAATCGTCGATTTAGTGCAGAACGTCATCCGGGACGCAAGCAGTCTTGCCGAACCGGGCGGGCTGGACCATGTGCGCGAGGCGCTCACCGAGTTCCTGGATGTTCTGGACAAGCGCATGAACGGCGAAATCAGCGCGCTTCCCACCGGGTATCCCGAGGTTGATTCGCATTTCGGCGGCGGCATGGGTGATGGCGACTTGATAGTCCTGGCCGGCCGCCCATCCATGGGTAAAACTACCCTCGGCGTGAACATTGCCCAAAACCTGGCGCTCGATGGGAAACCCGCGGCGGTGTTCTCTATGGAGATGGGCACTTCGCAACTGATCGACCGGTTGGTTTCATCCATAGCGAATGTGCCTCACGACCAGATCAAGTCGGGCAGTTTCAGCGAGGCCGAGATGGAAAGGGCTATTGCTGCGATCGGACGGCTGAGCGAGGCCCCACTGTATATCGATGATACCCCGGCACTGAGCGTCAAGACGTTGAGTGCGCGCGCCAAGGCGCTAGCTCGCAAAGTCGGACAGCTCCGCTTGGTGGTGGTCGATTACATCCAACTGATGGATACAGCCGGACTTGGGGATAACCGTGCCGCCGAGCTTGGCAAGGTGAGCGGTGGGCTGAAGGCCTTGGCCAAGGAGCTATCCTGCCCGGTCATTGCTTTGTCGCAGCTATCGCGCCGCTGCGAGGAGAGAACGGACAAGCGTCCGGTGATGTCGGATCTGCGTGAATCGGGCGCGCTCGAGCAGGATGCGGATGTGGTGCTGATGTGCTACCGAGACGAATACTACAACGAGGAATCCCCGGACAAAGGTGTGGCCGAGGTGATTGCGCGAAAAGTGAGGAACGGCAGGACGGGGACCATCCGCCTTGTCTGGCGCGGCGAGGTTTGCCGTTTCGAAAGTTTCAAATCTTGATTACGGAGGTTTCCGTGAAACATTTGTTCGTGACGATATTGGTGATGTTTGCCGCCTTCCTTGGTTCCGGCGCGGCCGTTGCAAATGACCAGAGCCAGGACATCTGGGCCGAGCACAAGGCGTTCGTCGAGCGGTACCAGACGTATCGCGCGCAACGCGATGTACTGCAAAACGGCCCGCAT
>CAADGY010000205.1 GCA_900696665.1 uncultured Acidobacteriota bacterium | reverse complement strand
TGGTGATGGTGATGTATTTCATCCCGGCATTCTTCGCAAGCGAAACCCACTCGGCCGCGTCAAAGCCGGTGGGGTTGAATTTCGGCGGCAGCTTTTCGTACTCCGAGATCGTCATCTTCCGGTTGTTCATGACCCATTCGCCATCTCCGAGCACGCTGTAAACGCCCCAATGGATGAACATTCCGAATTTTGCGTTCTGAAACCATTCGCGCGCTTTGAGGTTCTCCGGAGCCGGTTTGTAGTTCTGCGCGAATGCTGTTGCCGTTACAAGAAGAAACAACAAGATCCGATTTCTCATCTCAGTATCCTTCTGATTTGTCTACCAGGTTGTGAAGCTGCTCTCCTTTGACGAAGCGCTCAAAATTCCCGACAAACAACTGCATGGCCTCATCAAGCCACGTGGCCGTATGATCCGCCGAGTGAGGAGATAGCAACACGTTCTCCAAGCCGTAAAAGGGGTGTCCCGCCGGGAGCGGCTCCTGGTCGAATACATCGAGCGCCGCGCCCTTAATCCGGTTTTCGCGAAGAGCGCGAACCAAGGCGGACTCTACCACGACCGGCCCGCGGCCGACGTTGATCAGCACGGCGGATCTTTTCATTGCATTCAATTCCGCCTCGCCGATCATCCCGCGGGTGGAGGGAGTGAGAGCGGCTGATACCACGACGTAGTCGGCCTCCCGGAGCAGGTTGAACAACCCGTCCGGCCCGAGGGCGCGGTCCACCAGCGGGTCGCCGCCGGAAAGCTCAGGCCGGCGGCGCAACGCGATGGTCTTCATGCCCAACGCATGGGCACGTTCGGCGGCTGCCCGGCCGATCTCACCATAACCGACGATCCCCATCGTCTGTCCATGAATCTCTTCAACGTCGAACGGCGCCCACACACCCTCCTGTTGCTGCCGGACCATGCGCCTCATTTCTTTTGCGAAAAAGAGCACCGACGCGATAACGAATTCGCCGAGTGAACGTGCAAACACGCCCCGCGAGTTCGTCATTACGGCCGCACTTTCGATCAACTCCGGAAACAACACGTTATCCAACCCGGCTGAAAACGAATGCACCCACCGCACGCGGGCCACATCGGGCCACAATTCGCGAAGCAACGGGGCAAAACCCATACCGGTGAAGATCACGTCGGCGCCGGCGGCTTTGCCGAGGAACGCTTCCTTGGTGTCTCCGGTGACAATGTGCGTCGAGCCGGGAAGACGCTCCAACGCCGCCAGATAACGCGCCGCCGGATTTGCCAGTACGAGCAGAGTGATGGGCCGCATGAGAACAAAACTCTAGCATAGAACGGAGGCCGGATCCGCCCCGGACTTGCCCTGCCCCAACGGGTGCGGCACACTAGACGTGTGCCTGAAGCTTGCACATGCGGCGCAACTCCACCGCCCGACGCGCGGTTCTGCCACAAGTGTGGCCGCCCGCTATTCAGTGAGCCGCCGCCCGAAGAGGAAGAGAAACCGGTAAGTGTCGAGATCCCCGAACCGGAACGGCCGGTGGCGGCAAGGCCGGAGATTAGTTTCCACAATACAGCCGCGGTGCGTGTGGCATTTTTGGCAGCCGGCATTGCGTCGCTCCTGATAACGCTACCCACCCCGGCGTTTTTTCCGTTGCTGTGGTTGACTGCATCCGGAGTGCTCGCGGTCTGGCTTTACCGGCGCCGGACCGGAGAATCTCTCACAGTACGGGCGGGCGTCCGCATGGGATGGATTACCGGCGTATTCTGCTTTGCGATTGCGACAGTGTTCTTTACCATCAGCGTGCTGACGATCGCCAAGGGCGGCGGGCTTGCCGCTTTCTATCGGGAGCAACTGAGCGCACGTGGCGCCGGAGACGCAAATATCGAACAGTTCCTCGAGGTGCTGCAGAACCCGCTGGGGCTCGGTACCGTTCTGCTGCTCTCCCTGATATTTGTGTTTGTGTTCTTCACGCTCCTTCCCACTTTGGGCGGAGCGCTTGGGGCCAAGCTTCTGAAGGATTAAGCTCCTTTTCCGGTGTTTCACGGGCTATCATAAATTCGGAGGATCGAATGGCCGAAGAGATGAACAATACATCGGGCAGAGTGCTTTGGTTTATTGCCGGTGCCGCTGTTGGCGCCGCTCTCGCACTTCTTTATGCACCTGCCCCGGGGGGCGAGACGCGCAGGCGAATCAGCCAGAAAGCAGGTGAGGGCAGGAGTGTGATTGCCGAGTCCGGACGTGAAATTCTCGACCGGGGCCGCGAGCTTTACGAAAAAGGGCGCCACATAGCCGATGAAGCGGCGGACCTGTTCGAGCGCGGCAGGAAGCTCGTGGAAGGCGAGCCCGCACGACAGGAAAACACATAAACCGGGAGTCAATCATGTCGGAGGTGCCCGGCGGCTTTAAGAACGAGGCTTACACGGATTTCGCGGTTCCGGAGAATCGCAAGGCGATGGAGGCCGCTCTTGCCGCCGTGCGCGCCCAGTTCGGCCGCGAGTACGAGTTGCTAATCGCCGGTTCGCGCCTGAAGACTGAGGAGAAGTTCCGTTCTCTGAACCCTTCCAGGCCTTCGGAGGTCATCGGTGTCCATCAGAAAGCCACGCCGGAGCTTGCGGGGATGGCGGTGGACGCGGCGTATTCGTTTTTTCCCGAATGGAGTGGCACCCCAGCCGCACGCCGCGTGGAAATGCTGCTGACCGCCGCGGACCTGTTGCGCCGGCGGAAACTGGAATTTGATGCCTGGCTGGTTTTCGAGGCGGGCAAGACGTGGCCTGAAGCAGAGGCGGACGTCGCGGAAGCGATTGATTTCTGCGAATACTATGCCCGGCAGATGCTGCGTTTCGCGGCGCCGGCCCCGGTGGTGCAACTGCCCGGCGAAAGCACCCGGATGGTTTATCTCCCGCTTGGCGCCGGGATCATCATTCCTCCGTGGAATTTCCCGCTGGCCATTTTGGTGGGGATGACGACGGCAGCGCTTGTGGCGGGCAATACAGTCGTCATCAAACCTTCGAGCGACACGCCGACGATCGCAGCGAAGTTTGCCGGGTTGCTTCTGGAGGCGGGATTCCCCGATCGCAGCTTCTGCTTTCTCACAGGGAGCGGCGCCGCCGTGGGCGACGTTCTGGTGGAACATCCGAAGACCCGTTTCGTTTCTTTCACCGGTTCCCGCGATGTAGGCCTGCGCATCAACGAGCTCGCGGCCAAGCCACAAAAGGGGCAGGTCTGGATCAAGCGTGTGGTGGCAGAGATGGGCGGCAAAGATGCCATCATTGTCGACGAAGAAGCTGACTTGGATAGCGCTGTGGACGGGGTGCTGGCGTCCGCATTCGGCTACCAGGGACAGAAGTGCTCGGCGTGTTCCCGCGCTATCGTCAGCGAAAAGCTGTACGATGAATTTCTAGAGCGGCTCACTGCCAAGGTCGAGAAACTCAAAGTCGGCCCCGCGGACGAACCGGACAACTATATGGGGCCCGTAATCAACCAGCGGGCCAAAGAAAGCATCCTCAGCTACATCGAAAAGGGTAAACAGGAAGGTAGACTCGTAGCCGGGGGCGAGAGTCCACCGGGAGAGGGGTATTTCATCCGGCCTACGGTAATCGCCGGCGTTGAATCGAAGGCTACGATTTTTCAGGAAGAGATCTTTGGTCCCGTGCTGGCGGTAACGCGCGCCAAAGATTTTGACCACGCTCTGGAACTGGCAAACGACTCCGAGTACGGCTTGACAGGCGCCGTCTATACCCGGAATCCTGAAAAGATCGAGAAGGCGCGCGACCGTTTCTTCGTCGGCAACCTGTATATTAACCGCAAGTGCACCGGGGCGATGGTGGGTGCCCACCCGTTCGGCGGGTTCAACATGTCCGGCACCGACTCCAAGGCAGGCGGTCCCGATTACCTGCTGCAGTTCCTGCAGGCCAAGTCGATTGCGGAAAAACAGATTTAAGAGGTTGTTGAAAACGTAGAAACCGCTTGCTGACGCGCGCGGCTCGGAATCGGCTATACAATGCACTTACTTTTACGAAGAGCTGTCCATACCATTGCTCTGGTTTTGTCGTTGAGCGTCCTCGCGCTGGCGCAGCGGGAACCGTCGGAGGCTAAGCCGGCGCCAGTGGATCCGCTGGGACGATCGACGCCCAAGGGAGCTATCCTCGGTTTCCTCGAAGCCGCACAGGGACGCGATTACGACCGTGCCGCCCAGTATCTGGAGTATTTGCCCGGCGTGGGCCCGGCACAACGCCGCGAGACAGCCCGGCAACTCCAGGCGGTGATGGATCTACACCTTTCCACCAGGCTCAACGAAGTCAGCAATGACCCGGACGGATCGATAGAAACTGACTTGACGGCCAGTGAAGAACGAGTGGGAGTGATTGAGATGCCGGACCGCAAGGTGCCGGTCATTCTAAAGAGGGTCCCGGAAAACGGAATCAGAGTCTGGAAGATCTCCAACACCACTGTCCAGCAAGTGCCGGCACTTTACCGGGAACTGACGTTTCCGGAGTTTGAAAGACTGTTGCCCAAGCCATTGGTAACCGTGCGGTTCCTCAATTTGCCGATATGGCAATGGCTGGCTTTGCTCGCCATTCTCCCACTCGCCTATGGGACTGCCTGGCTACTATCGTGGTTGGTCCGCTTCCTGCTACGCCCGCTACTGTTCCGGACGCCCACGACAGCCGATGACGAATTGCTCCGGCTGGCCACGGGACCGCTTCGGCTGCTGCTGGCCATCGCTGTTTTTCACTTCGCCCGGCTGCCACTCGGTTTTCCAGTCCTGATGAGGCAATTTCTCGGCTCGGTGGAAGTGCTGATCTCTATCCTCGCCGTGACGTGGTTCGCCCTGCGCCTTATCGACCTGGCGGCTACTCAGATCCGTGAACGCATGGTCCTAACGCAGCGTTCGGGCGCCATCGCCATCATTCCCCTGGGCCGGCGCATTGTAAAAGTCGTAGCCGTCGGCGTCGCGGTTCTGGCGATGCTGGACAACGTCGGCTTCAACCTGACTGCCGTAGTCGCGGGGCTCGGCGTTGGCGGCATTGCCGTCGCCCTGGCCGCGCAGCGAACCCTCGAAAATCTGTTCGGCGGTTTTTCATTGATTGCGGATCAACCTGTTCGAGTCGGCGATTTTTGCAAGTATGGAGACCAGGTTGGAACCGTGGAAGATATCGGACTCCGCTCCACGCGCATCCGCACGCTCGACCGCACGGTTGTAACGATTCCGAACGGCCAGTTCGCTTCGATGAGCCTGGAGAATTTCGCCAAGCGCGACAAGATGTGGTTCCATCCAAAGCTCGGGCTGCGCTATGAAACCTCAGCCGACCAGTTGAGGTATGTGCTCGCTCAGATCCGGAGAATGCTCTATGAGCACGAAAAGGTGGAACCCGGTTCTGCTAGAATCCGTTTTGTCCGCTTCGCCAGCGATTCGTTGGAGTTGGAGATCTTTGCCTATATCTTGACAGCGGATTTCGGTGAGTTCTTGGGGATTCAGGAGGACATCCTGCTGCGGATCATGGACATTGTGGAGAGCGCTGGTACCGGCCTGGCCTTTCCATCCCGGACCTTGTACCTGGGGCGTGATAAGGGATTGGATGGAGAGAAATCATCGGCCGCCGTCAAAGCGGTTGAGGAGTGGCGATCCACCCATTCGCTGCCCTTTCCAGATTTCGGACCGGACGAGGTCTTCGACAAGAGAATCGAGTACCCACCACGCGAGTCCGCGAACCGGAAGCCGGAGCCTTCCTCCTGATATTCAGGACGTCCGGTCCAGCACCTCTCTCACTTTGTGGGCAAGTGCTTCCGTGGTGAAGGGCTTTTGAAGGAAATCGATTCCTTTTTCCAAGACGCCATGGTGCAGCAGTGCATTGTCGGTGTACCCTGACATGAAAACTGTCCGGATGGTGGAGTTCAGGGCGTGCACGCGCCGTGCCAGTTCAATGCCGTTCACTTCGGGCATAATCACGTCTGTAATCAACAGGCGGACTGTGTCTTTATTCTGGCGGCACTGGGCGAGTGCTTCTCGCGGACCGGATACCGCCTGTACGCGATAGCCAAGCCGGTTGAGGATCTCACAGACCATGGCGCGCACTCCGGCGTCGTCCTCCGCGACGATAATCTCCTCCGTGCCGCCCGGGAGGTTGCGTAGCGTGTGTTCCTCTGCATCCAGGCGCGCGGCGGGGTCGCAACAGGGCAGGTACGCCTTAACCGTTGTGCCGTGCCCGGGTTCGCTGTAAAGACACACGTGGCCCCCGGACTGCTTAAGAATGCCATAGACCGTCGATAATCCCAGACCGGTTCCCTGTCCTGACGGCTTTGTCGTAAAGAAAGGCTCGAAAGCGCGGCGCTGGGTGTCGGCATCCATCCCATGTCCGGAATCCGTCACCGCCAGCATCACGTACTCTCCCGGGACGACCTCCGGATGCCTTCGGACGTACTCCTCCCCGAGTTGCACATGAGCCGTCTCGATTGTCAGACTACCGCCCGAAGGCATGGCGTCGCGGGCGTTTACCGAAAGGTTCATGATTACCTGCTCGATCTGGCTGGGATCGGCCTTCACATCAGGCAGGTTCGGGTCCGTGACGGTGACGAGCAGTACGTCCTCGCCGATCACCCTCTGCAGCATCTTCTCGAGTTCAGTCACCACCGAATTCAGGTTTATCGTACGCGGGCGCAGGATTTGCTTTCTCGAGAATGCTAACAGCTGGCGCGTCAGTGCCGCGGCGCGTTCGCCTGCCTTTGTAATCTCCAATACCCGGCTTCGCTGCAAATCGGATTCCTCCCCGATCTCTTCGAGCAGCAACTGCCCATAGCCGTTAATGACCATCAGCAGGTTGTTGAAATCGTGAGCTACGCCGCCCGCAAGCCGGCCCACGGCTTCCATCTTCAAAGCTTGCCGCAGTTGTTCCTCCAGCCGCTTACGTTCTGTAATTAATTCGAAATAAATGATGATGCCGCCAATGTCACCACCCGGACCCGACCAGGGCCGGCATTCCCAACGCAGGTAGTGAACCACCCCCTCCGGGTAGCGGACTTCCTCTTCTTCGAAATGTTCGATAGAGCCGGCAAGGCAACGTTTGTGGACTTCCCTCCAGTGGGGCGGGGCGTCGGGAAAGACCTCATAATAACTACGCCCGATAACGTCGCATTGCGGTACAAAACTATCCTCGAGATAGCGGTCGCTTGCCAAAATGAACCGCATATTCTTATCGAGAACCGCGATGGCGCTGGGATTGTGCTTCAGGATGTGACGGAGAAGGTTTCCATTTCTGGCGAGCGCCTCCTGTGATTCCTGAATCGAAACCAGGGTTCGCTTCAACACGAGATACAGGGCAAGGCCCGTGACGGCGACAAATCCCCACCCTTTGTAAATGCTGAGGTCAGCCCAGCTATTGCGCCCTCCTATGAGCTTGGCCAGCACAACATCACTGACGCCGATCCACACGGCCGCCGCCAGGACGTACGTCCAGGCCATCTTCCAGGGGGCGATAACACGAAGGCGATGTCGTCCAGACAGCATATGGCGGCTTTTGTATTCTAAGTCATCGGAAGATTTCCCTGCTCTTGTTTTATCCGTTTTTGCGAAAGTCCAGCGGGAACATCGTTTAGGGTGTGTTCTACTGGAGAGTTATGAAGATCGTCGGTGTCGAAACCTTCATTGCCGGAAACCCATGGAAAAACTGGCTCTTTGCAAAAGTCTTAACGGATGAGGGTCTGTATGGGATTGGGGAAGGTACTCTGAATTACTTCGGCCGCACGGTGGAGACGGCAATTCACGAGCTCAAGCCGCTGATTCTCGGAATGGATCCGTTTCAAATCGAAATCCTCTATCAGAAACTGGTTCGCGATGTCTATTCAGAAGGCGCACAGATCCATATGTGCGCGGTCGCGGCGATCGAAATAGCCTGCTGGGACATTATCGGCAAGGCGTGCAATCAGCCGGTCTACAATCTGATGGGCGGCCGCTGCCACCAGAGACTTCGTGCCTATGCCAACGGCTGGTATCGTGGCCCGCGGACGCCGGAGAGCTTTGCGGAAAAGGCGAAAGCGGTGGCCGCACGCGGCTACACGGCACTGAAGTTCGATCCGTTCGGTGATGCCTGGCGCGTGCTGCCCCGGAGAGAGTTCGATTTGAGTCTCGATATTATCCGCGCGGTCCGTGACGCTGTTGGAGACCCGGTGGACATCCTGATCGAGGGCCATTGCCGGTTCAACGTCGCTACGGCTATCGAGTTCTCTGAAGCGATGCACGGGCTCCGTCCGATGTGGTTCGAAGAACCGGTTCCACATACGAATATCGCGGCCATGGTGGAGGTGGCCCGCCGGAGCCCGGTGCCAGTCGCCACCGGGGAGAGCCTTTCGACGAAGCAGCAGTACGCGGAATTATTGAAACAGGAGGCGGTCAGCATCCTCCAACCCGAGCCGCTTAACCTTGGCGGCCTGTTCACCACCCGCAAGATCGCCGGCATGGTGGATGCACACTTCGGCATGATTGCGCCCCATAGTGCGCAGGGACCGGTTTGCTCCGCTGCTTGTGCGCAACTGAACGCCTCTCTGCCGAATTTTCTGATCCATGAGGTTTTCGACGAGTTCAATGAGCCGTGGGAGAAGGACATCGTCGTAAACGGGGTGGAAGTAGTGGATGGCTATATCGAGATTCCGGAGCGGCCCGGCCTCGGAATCGATCTGAATATTGAAGAGATCCTGAAACACCCGTATCAACAGGAGAACGCTCTCCCTTTGTTCAAGCCGGGGTGGGAGCGGCGTCAGAAACAGGGTATGAGCTAAAGCCCGGGTCTACCCCGGTGAGGCAGACGAACCATGACGCCGCGAAGACCACCTGGAAGCCGAACCAATGGACATAGAAGTCCAGGTATTCAACACGTTTGCCGGTACGACGACGGCATGTAGATCTTCGATACGCATGTGGCATGTATCCCCTGCTCCATGATGCAGGCACGATTGCCGTGTCCGCGCATGCAGAACATCCGGGGATGCCTACATTCCAGGATTTCGTCTTACGGGGATGCCGGACCTTTGCAGCGCCGCTTGCACCTGTAGCGCCGTCAGACGGGATGCGTCGTATTCCACAAAGACCGAGTCGAGTGTGGGAGAGAGAAGAACGTGGAGGATGCCGTAAATGCCGTGAACCCCCGCTACTTCATCCAGGTCCTCGGGGTCGAGCGGGTGAACAAGGTCGTATTGGGCCTGAATTTTTGTCATCCGGCCACCAGGATACCAGCTCAGCCATGCCGGATCACAAGCACGTCGCCATCTTTCACGATGTACTCTTTGCCCTCCAGGCGGAGCAAACCCTTTTCGCGCGCACCCGCATAGCCGCCGTGCTCCAGAAGCGTTTTCCAGTTGATCGTTTCAGCGCGGATGAACTTCTTTTCGAAGTCGCTGTGAATTGCTCCGGCGGCTTCGACAGCGGTGCTTTGCATGGGGATGGTCCACGCCCGCACCTCGGTTTCACCCGCCGTTAGAAAAGACATCAACCCCAGAAGCGAGTAGGTAGCCGTGATCAATCGTTCCAGCCCGGAGTCTTTGAGGCCGTAGCTTGCCAGGTATTCCTGTGCCTCCTCTGGATCCAACTCCACCAGTTCGGCTTCGATTTTCCCGCAGATGGCGGTGATCGCCGTCCGGGGCTTTGACCCCAAAGGGTTCGAACGGTATTCGTTTTCTATTTCGTGAAGGCGGGGTGCATCTTCTTCGCCTAGATTCAAAACAAACAGCAGCGGCTTCTGCGACAAAAACTGGAATCCGCGAATACGCTTCTCTTCCTCCCGTTCGAGTTCCAGGTTGCGGAGAGGCTGATTCTCTTCGAGCGTTCGCTTACACCGTTCGAGCAGTTCGAACTCGCGATCCAGTTCGGGGTTCTTGATTTTCTTGCGGTCTTTCTCCAACCGCTCGAGTCGCTTCTCCACGACCACGAGGTCGCTGAGAATCAGTTCTACTTCAACGTCGTCCGCGTCGCGGAACGGATCAACGGAACCTTTTTCATGGGGAACCACGTCGCTCTGGAACACCCGCAACACGTGTGCGAGGGCGTCTGCCACGCGCAAGCTTGCCAGGTAAGCGGGATCACGGAGCGATTCCTTGGAGATGGAAGGGAAATCCAGGTACTCCACGGTTGCGTGCGTCACTTTGGGCGGCTGGAAAAGTTCTGCCAACGCATCGAGACGGGCATCGGGTACTTTGGCGATTCCGACCCTCGTTTCGAGCGAGCCTATACGCGAGGCTTCGTGCACTCCGGTCAGAATCGTAAACAACGATGTCTTGCCTACCATCGGTAAGCCGATAATGGCGGTTTTCATGGTGCATTGATTTAGAGGGGAACCTCGACGGTGGCGAGGATCGCCTGCAGTATGCGCTCGCTCAGGTCCGACGAGCGCTGGGCGAGCGACACCCTGGTACTTACTATGACACGGTGCGCAAAAACCGGCACCACCAGGCGCTTTACGTCGTCCGGAATGACGTATCCCCGGCCTTCGACAAGCGCCAGCGCCTGAGTGGCACGGTAAAGCGCCTGTGCGCCCCGCGGGCTGACGCCCAATGACAGCGATTCGTGATTCCTGGTTTTTTCAACAATCGCCAGCATGTAGTCGACGATGGCTTCATCCACTGCCACTTCATGAACCCGGTCCTGAAGAGCGATGATCTCGCCGGCGCTGAGCACCGGAGACATCGTCCCGATACTCGTGTCCGCATTGCGCAGGATCTCACGCTCGCTGGCCGGATCGGGATATCCCATCCGAAGCCGCATCAAAAAGCGGTCCAGTTGCGACTCCGGCAGGGGGTAGGTACCGTGATGCTCTACCGGATTTTGCGTTGCCATGACCATGAATGGACGATCGAGCGGCGACGACCGCCCGTCGATGGTCACTTGCAACTCATTCATGGCTTCCAGCAGGGCCGATTGCGTTTTGGGAGTGCCGCGATTGATCTCGTCGGCGAGCAGGAAGTTTGTGAAGATGGGGCCGGGTTTGAACTCGAATTCCTGGGAATGCGCGTTGTAGATGGTGACACCCAGAACATCGCTTGGCAGCATGTCGCTGGTGAACTGAAGCCTGTGAAACCGGCAGTGTACCGAACGCGCAAGAGACTGCGCCAGTGTCGTTTTGCCTACTCCCGGAACATCCTCGATCAGCAGATGGCCCCGGGCAAGGAGGCAGACGATAGATAGCCGGATCACGTCCCCTTTGCCGCGAACGGTCCTGCCCAATGCCAGTTCCAGGTCGGCTAGTCTCTGAATTGCAAACGGCGGGGATTCGAGCTGTTCCCGCGGGGACATCACTCATCCATGATAGCTAATTCGTTGTAGCGCAGAAGCTTTTGCAGAGTCGCGCGAGGGGCGGCGCTCCGCCCCCACCACACGACGCAAGGACTACCATCGCAAGACCGCGGCAACGTCTTTGCCGCGGGGCACCTTCCCGGGTTCCACCGCATAAACCGTTCCGCCGTTGAGAAGCGTTTCCAGCGCGGCGACGTTCAGCAGGTCCTCGTCGCCAGGCTTCTGCTCCTTGTGCAGGTCGACCCGCCGTTTCGCACGGTCGAGGCGGCCCCACAACGCGACGCCCGCAGGCACGAACAGAAACTCGATACGCCGGTCCAATGCCGCTGCCAATACGTCCTGTAGATGCGTGGATGTTCTGTCTTTCTCTGTCCCGTGGATGGCATGATACCGTTTCGCGGCATCCTCCACAGCCTTACGAAACAGAGGCTCCACCACCGGCCACGCCTTCTTCTGCAATTCTTCGGGCTTCATGCCCTCCGGATTGCCGGTCACTCCGGTTTCGGTAAGGTGTGGGTAGGTATTGGCATCGCGATAGATGGGCAGCAGATATTCCACCCCCGCAAGCACAAGGGGAGCTTTTTCATCCCGGAATAGTTCTTTCAAATACTTGTCTATCATCCGGAACCATGCGTGCAGCTTTTCATTCAGGTTGTCAGTCTCCGCGCCCGAACCGAAAAAGACAGCACCCCGGTCTACACCTGCCCTCGGCTGCGTACGCGTGTGGAACTGTAGCTGAAGCTCGGGTTCCTCTTCCTGAAGCGCGTCCTGCAGCGTCTTCGGCATCTTTTCCGGCAGATCGACTTCGCGCGCCCCGTGCTTCGTGCAAAGCAGCAGCCGGACGGCCTTCTGGCTGAGGGCCAGCACATAATAGTGGCCATCGTCCACAAACAACTGAAGAAGAGGTTTGATGTGGAGATGATCGGCAACGACTACGAGTTCCTGAACATTCAACGGGACTTTATAGCACCGGAAAACGTCTTTGCACAGAAAAATTGCCAGCCCTTCGCTCTGATGCTGCCAGAAATCATAATCGTCGATTAACTTCTGGGCGGGCTCGAGGAACCGGCGTGCCTCACCCGCTTCCAGACCGCTTCTTCCGAGTTGCTGCTCGACTTCACGGAGTTGGTTTTTCAACCGGATGGGACCCTGCCTCGTCTCAGCTCCGCCGCGGAAGGTGGGGCAGTAGATTGAAACACAGGGCCCGCGGTCCACTTCCGCCAACAGCTTGATGTCTTCTCTGCGCAGTAGCTCCATAATATCCCTCAGTACTAGAGTAACGTTCCCGTGATCAGGAACACACAATCCTGAGAAAATTAGACGCCCGAATACACGTTTTTCGCACTCGAGCTTGCAGTCCTGGGGTGAGAGGGCATGCCATTCAGCCGGACCTCGTTCGCCGCGAGGACTTTCCGCCGCGCCGCGGAAAAGATTAGCCGGTCAGGTTGCGCACCCCTGCTGAAAACAGCACTGCTAGAAATCGCAATATTATATTACAATTATCAAATGTGCTTAGGACAGGCAAGCTGGACAACTGTAAGGAACCCATAAACAAGATGAGCATCCGGAAACTACTCTTGATTTGCTGCCTCTCAACGTTGCCCGGGGCAGCCCGTGTGATCCCGACCCCGCAGTTCGCTGAGCTCAGGCCGGATGCGATTCAACTCAAGAGGTCGGAGCCGGTCGAGCTGCGGGCCGCATCGAACGCGGATGCGAAAGTCACCCTGGCCGCCGACCTGATTCGAACTGAGCTCAAGGCTTTGAAGTTCCACCACACCGTGAAAGCCGGGACAAGCGGTGCCGCGATCGTGCTTTGGGACAACTCAAAGGAGGGTACACCGCCTTTCCCCCTCCCGCAGGCGTCGCAGGATGTCCTGGATGAGCAACGATACTTCGGGCAGAGCTACGTCCTCGAGACCCGTCCGAATAGCGAGATCTGGATCATCGGCAGCACCGCTCAGGGCGTTCTGAACGGCGCAGCTACCTTCGTGCAGTTGGTGGAGCCAAAGGGCACGGATTTTGAAGTAGCGGGAATACGGATACGGGATTACCCGAGCTTCCGCTATCGTGCGGCGTCGGACTGGCTGCTTCGGGCCGAACTCAACCGGTGGGCGTACGACTGGGGGGATGGGATCGCGGGTTACACGGCGCGCATTCGGCGCAAGCTCGATTTCTGTACTCGATTTAAGATCAACATGGTTATCTTCGATGGCTTCGGCTGGTCCACGGAGAAACGGCCAGGCTATGCGGCAATGATGCGGATGCTGAACGAGTATGCCCGCAAAAGGGGCATCAAGCTTCTATTCGCAGGCTATGGAGCCAACTTCAACCCGAATGCCATCGAGCCGGAATTTCACATCGGGAAAGCCCATGTGAACCGTCGCAGCTATCCGGATGGTGAAGTCTACTCCTGTTTCGGCGAGGACCGAAGCAGTCTGCACCCGACGTACGGCACATGCCGGTCGAACGACGCGCTTCAGCGCCAGATCGCGGGCGAAGTTCAGAATTTCGTGCGAGCTGTTGAGCCCGGTGCGTTATACATCCATCACGAAGACACCGGACACTACGAAACCACCCAGTGGAGGTGGGATGCTCGATGCGAAGAGTGTAAGCGCAGATGGCCGAATCCCGACTTTGCGGCTAGCGACGGTGGCGCCGGCGCAATGGCCCACGGATACTCCAACATCTTCAAAGCGGTGCAACGCGTTAAGAACAGGGACACCGGCTACGATGCTTCCAAGGACTGCACCGTGGCCTTCATTTCGCCTCTGTACGGCGTCGATTCCCAAAGATCGGGATTGGGAAGCGCCAAGGTGGATCCTGAGTTGAACTGGAATAAGACTCTGGAATTTTGGGCTAATGCCGTCGCCCGGATGCCCCGGAGCGTGAATCTCCAGATCGGTCTTCGGGAAATCTTCCCCAATCCTGCGGGACAGCGGTGGATG
>CAADGY010000204.1 GCA_900696665.1 uncultured Acidobacteriota bacterium | reverse complement strand
ATCGAGGCGTATTTTGACGGAGAGCTTTCGGCCATCGATACCATCCCGGTTGAAACAGGCGGCACTCTATTCCAGCGGAAGACATGGGCAGCCCTTCGGGAGATCCCCGCCGGCAGCACCATCACTTATGGCGAACTCGCTGAAAGAATCGGCCGGCGCGGAGCCTGCCGCGCAGTAGGTTTAGCCAATGGCGCCAATCCCGTCAGTATCGTCGTGCCGTGCCATCGTGTTATCGGAGCCAATGGTGCTCTTACCGGCTACGGCGGCGGGTTGAACCGGAAGCGATGGCTGCTGGAACACGAGCGGGCCCATATGCCGGGCGCATCGCAGCAAACAACGTTTCCGGGGTTTAACACCTCTTTTTCGGATTGAAACGGGGTCACCCCGGCGCTATACTTTGTCTGGGTCGGCCGCCCGGCAGGCGCCGATGAACCAGCGCACTCCGGCGGCGGCATTACCTCGAGAAACGGAGGCAACCATGAACAGGTGGTTCATACGGTTCGTTTGCCTCGCCATCCTACTCGCGTTCGCAGTAATGACCGCGCAGATTGCGGGGCTGAACGGAACATGGAAGCTTAACGTCGGGCGATCGCGTTGGGGCAAGGTGCAAAAGCCGGTAAGCGTAGTCTTACAGATTCAACATACCGAACCTCTCTTGACCTATTCGGGAACCGTCATCTACTCCAACGAGGAAACGAGGACTTTTGCTTTCGACGGCGCAATCGACGGACGGGAATATCACATGGATAGGTCGTACGGAGGCGGCAACATCACCATTCGCCGGCTCAACTCCCAGGCGATCAAGTCCGTATTCCATTCCGCAGACGGAAGGTTCACCGAGACGGCCACCACTACAATATCGGCAGGTGGAAAGATTCTCACCAGGCAGTTGCAGGTGGACAGCCCGGAAGGCAGAAAGTCATGGACCGAGGTTTACGATAAACAGTAAACCGGCAGACACTGTAGACCACAGGCTTGAAAAGCTTGGCCGCCCCGCGATAGGCTAGGGCAACAATATGCCTCGACGGACTTGGGTGGCCTTTGTGCCAAACTTCGGAACGCCACTCCTGGTGGCACTTCTGTGTTCGGCGTGCCTGTATGGTCAAGAACAGCGGCCTGTGGTGGGCGTCGCCGGCATTTCACATGAGTCTGCGTCCTTCAATCCGGCAAAGACAAGACTCGAAGACTTTGGCGACCGCGCTTCCGGACGCGAACTTGAGTTTTTGAAGGAAGCCGAATTGGCCAACACGACCGTGAGCGGTTACGTGGCCGGTGCGAAGCAATACGGACTCGACTTGCGCCCGCTGGTTGTCGCCGGCGCCTCCCCCAAAGGCCCCGTGACGGATGATGCCTTCAACACGCTGGCGGAGCGCATTCTCACCGGGCTCAAGAAGATGCCGAAGCTGGATGGTGTGCTTCTGGCGCTGCACGGCGCGATGGTCGTTGAGAGCTATCCAAGCGGTGACCTGGAACTGGTCCGCAGGGTCCGCCAGACCGTCGGTGCGAAGTTGCCTGTCATCGTCACACACGATTTTCATGCCAACGTGGACCCGGAGATCTCCAACTACTGCGATGTGTTGATCACCTATAAAGAGAATCCCCACATCGACCCCAAAGAACGCGGCGTGCAAGCGGCGAAAATTATGGCGGGCATGATTTCCGGCAAGGTGAAACCGGTGCAAGCGATCGTAAAGCCGCCCATGATGTACAACATCGTCTTCCAACACACCAGAACCCCACCGCTTAAGCCGATTGTGGATGAGAGCCGGCGTTTGGAACAGAATCCGAAAATTCTCGCCGTCAGCGTCTCCGGCGGATATCAGTATGCGGACGTGCCCCAGATGGGCCCCAGCGTCATCGTCGTAACCGATAACGATAAAGATCTCGCGCAAACCGAGGCCAAGCGCTTGTCTGACATGCTATGGGCTACCCGCGATCAAATCAGGCTCAACCTGCCGGACGCCGCCCAGGCCGTCCGGCAGGCGATGGCAAGCGACAAAGCCCCGGTGGTCCTCATCGATATGGGCGACAACATCGGTGGTGGTTCGTCGGGAGACAGCACGTTCCTTCTCGAAGAACTCCTCAAGCAGAAGGCGCAAGGCTGGGTCATGGTCATCGCGGACCGGGAGGCGGTCAAGACCGCTTTCGAAGCCGGTATCGGAAAGACGGTGGAGATGAACGTTGGAGGAAAGACCGACAATCTTCACGGGCGCCCGGTGCTGGTGCGGGGCCGCGTCAAATCGATGCACGAGGGTAAGTACACCGAAACCGAGATCCGGCACGGCGGTGGCCGTTATTACAATATGGGACACACCGCCGTCATCGAAGTGGAAGGTTCAACCCGCGAACTTCCCAACCTGCTGCTTGTGACAACCGCGCGGTCCAGCCCGAACAGCCTTCACCAATTGATCAGCAACGGAGTGTATCCCACCCGCCAGAAGATCATCGTCGTAAAGGGAGCCATTGCTCCGCGAGCTGCCTACGAGCCGATCGCCGGTCTAATGCTCGGTGTGGACACTCCGGGAGTTACGGCCGTGAATCCAGCCCGCTTCCCTTACAAGCATGTTCGCCGGCCTCTCTTCGGACTCGATTAGCCCCGATTAGACCGGGTCCTATACTGGTCTTGATGATATCGAAACTGTCTATTGCGCTGATTTCGTTTGTTTTCCTGCCGGTACTGGCCGCAGAACCGCAAGTTCTGGATGCGCACGTGCATCATAATGGCGATCCCACGTTTCTGAAAGCTCTCATAAAAAGGCTGGATCCGTTCAACGGGATGGCATTCGTGCTGGTGAAACCCAAGCACCTGGCAGCCACGAAGCCTATTATCGACGCGCACCCGAATCGCCTGGTGGGATTCGGAGACATCGATCTCGACGATCCGGAGGCGGTGAAACGCATCGATGAGTTTCACGCGGCGGGCTTCCGGGGGATCGGTGAGTTGTCCAGACCTTTGAAAAATTTCGACGATCCGAAGTACTCTCCGATATACGCCCGCGCCGAACAATACGGGATGATCGCACTCTTTCATACGGGGATCGTGAATCGTACGACTCCCGACATCCCGGAGGACGTCAGCGTCGATCGCATGCGCGTTCTGCTGCTCGACGGGATAGCGCGGCGTTATCCGAAATTGACCATTATCGGAGCACATCTCGGAAACCCGGAATACGCCAATGCGGCCGAAATCGCACGTTGGAACCCGAACCTCTACTTCGACCTGACAGGATCGACGCTGATCAAGAAGCAGGAAGACTACACTTTTTTCAAGTCTGTCTTCTGGTGGTCGAGTGTTGCCAGCCCGCACACGCCGGCATCGGGAGCGAGCGCGTTCGAGAAGATTGTATTCGGTTCGGATATCTTCGACGGCGAGATCGAGGAGTTTGACCGCTCGCTTGACCGCTATCGCAAGATGCTAAACGCCTGTGGCGTGTCCAAAGAGGCCCAGGCCAACATCTTGAGCGGCACCATGTGGCGGATCCTGAAGCGTAGCAGCAAATAGTCAGGGACTGTTAAAATTGGGAAAACCTCTTAGAGGGGGGATTTCGAGTGGATCAGGCACGCAGGGCATTCCTTCGGAAAATGGTGTGGTCAGCCGCTGCGGCTCAGGCCGCGAGTTCCGCGCCACAAGCAGCGGCGAAACCCGGTATGCCGGGACCCTATCGGGGCCGGGTTGCCGCGGCTCACCACCCGGGAAGCATTATTTCGGGACAGTACCAGCGCGAACCGGTCCGCGCCATGCTGAGCAAAACGATGATGGAGCTCACCGGTGCGCCATCGCCTCAGGAAGCCTGGCGCGTGTTTTTTGAACCCGGCGACGTGGTCGGAATCAAACTGAATCCCGTCGGGCGCCCACATGTCATGTCCTCGCCGGAGGTTGTCCAGGAGATCGTGGCAGGGCTCGAGATGGCTGGCGTGAAGAGGCGCGACATCGTTGCCTACGACCGGTATCGCCGTGAGTTCCTGGAGGCCGGCTTCGATAAATGGCTGCCGGAAGGTGTCCGCTGGACAGCCGCGACCGGTAAGACACATCCCTTGCAGCTCGACATGGACGGCTACGACCCGGATCAATACATCGAGATGTCGCTGGTGCTGCCGAAGGCAAACCCATCCGATCCGCACCACCGGCGCAGGAACTTCGCACAGTCGGCCCGATGCTTAAGTAGCTCAATGAGATAGCAGGAGATTCGCAAGGGAGAAGATTCGTATTTGCATCCACGGGAGT
>CAADGY010000203.1 GCA_900696665.1 uncultured Acidobacteriota bacterium | reverse complement strand
TCCGGGCAGCATCCACAAGCCTGTTATTTCAGGCTCATCCCGCATTGCAATGAACCTGTCGTTTCAGGCTCATCTCGCGCTGGAATCAATTCTCAATTTCAGGCTCATTTCGGGATTGGAAAATGCTGTTGCTTCCGCCCCGCCGCCCCGCTATTCGATGACGAGTAGCAGATCCTTGGGTTCAACCTTGTCGCCCACCTGCACCAGTTTCTGTGTGATCTTGCCGGCGATCGGTGCATAGACCGTGGTTTGCATCTTCATGGCTTCCATTACTAGAAGGCGGTCGCCCTTATTCACGGGCTGGTTTAGTTCCATCGCGATGCTGGTGACGGCGCCCGGGATCGGCGCTCCAACGTGCCCGGGTTCGTTGGGGTTGGCTTTCACCCGTTCCGCCACCGTGGCTTTGAGCAACCGGTCCCGCACGTTCACCTCGCGCGGTTGTCCGTTCAGCTCGAAAAACACTGTGCGATTTCCTTCCGGGTGCGGATCTCCCACCGTCAGAAATTTGACGACCAGCGTCTTGCCAGGCTCCAGTTCCACCAGAACTTCTTCGCCCTTCTCCATGCCGTAGAAAAACTGGCGCGTCGGCAGAACATCCAGTTCCCCATAGGTCTGGCGCATTTTGGAGAATTTCAGGAACACATCCGGGTACATCAGATAGCTGAGCAAGTCCGTTTGGGAGATTTTATAATTCGTCTTCTTCTCTAACGCAGCTCTCGCTTCCTGAAGATTGACCGGCGGAAGATTGGCGCCCGGACGGCCCTGCTGTGGCTTGGCGCCCCGCAGAACGATCTCTTGAATATGCTTCGGCCATCCGCCCTCGGGTTCGCCGAGCGACCCGGAGAACATGTCCACAACCGAGTTTGGAATAGTGAGTTGATGATCGGGTCCCAAACGTTCGAATTCCTGCATGGTCATGCCGTGTGTCACCAGAAACAGAGCCATGTCTCCCACCACCTTGCTCGATGGCGTGACCTTGATGATGTCGCCGAACGCCATGTTCACATCGGCGTAAGTTTGGGCGATCTCGGGCCAGAGATTCCCGATGCCCATGGATTCCGCCTGTTCGCGAAGGTTGGTGTACTGGCCACCGGGCATTTCGTGAACATACACTTCAGCCGTTCCAGCACGAGGCGAAGAGTCAAAAGGCAGATACCAGGTGCGGACTGCCTCCCAGTAGCCTGCACAGCGATTCAGAGCCTCAAGATCGAGCCCGGTATCACGCTCCGTGTGGGCTAGAGCCGCTACCACCGAGTTCAGGTTTGGTTGGCTCGTGGTGCCACTCATGGAAGCGATGGCTCCGTCGGCCGCACTTACGCCCGCCTCAGAAGCTTTCAATATCGATGCAGCGTTAACTCCACTGGTATCGTGCGTGTGGAAGTGGATCGGCAGGCCGACCTCTTCCCGCAGAGTCTTCACCAGTTTGTAAGCGGCGTATGGTTTGCAGATGCCGGCCATATCCTTGATTCCCAGAATGTGAGCGCCCATACGCTCCAATTCCTTGGCCAGCCGGACGTAATAAGACAGCGGATACTTTTCGCGGGCGGGGTCGAAGATGTCGCCGGTGTAGCAGATTGCCGCTTCACAGATTTTTCCGGTTTTCCGGACGGCCTCCATTGCCGGACCCATGTTCGGCAGCCAGTTCAGCGAATCGAAAATCCGGAAAATATCGATACCATTCCGGGCGGCTTCGATGATAAATTCATCCACGACGTTATCGGGATACGCGGTATAGCCAACGGCGTTCGAAGCCCGCAGCAACATCTGAAAACAGACGTTCGGGATAGCCTGGCGAAGCCGCCGCAGGCGCATCCAGGGATCCTCATGCAGAAAACGAAGTGCGACGTCGAACGTTGCGCCGCCCCACATTTCCATACTGAACAGGTTGTGCAGATTATGCGCCTTGTAGTTGGCAATCGCCAGCATGTCATGCGTTCGAACGCGCGTCGCCATCAGCGATTGGTGAGCATCGCGGAAAGTCGTGTCCGTCAGCAACAGGCGCTTCTGCTGGTGCATCCATTCGGCGAACTTCTCCGCTCCAAGCTCATCGAGGAGCTGGCGGGTTCCGGGGGGCGGGGCGGAGGAGTTGTGTTCGGGAATCCGCGCCGCGGTCATTCGCGGCGGTTTTGCTTTTCCGGCCACCTCGGGATTCCCGTTTACGATGACTTCGCCAATATAAGACAGCAGTTTGGTGGCGCGGTCCCGGCGCGGCGAAAACCGGAATAGCGACGGCGTCTCGTCAATAAAAGAGGTGGTGACGCGGCCTTGCTGAAAATCCGGATGATTAACGACATTCTCGAGGAAGGGGATGTTCGTCTTCACGCCACGAAGGCGAAATTCGCGGAGTGCGCGGTCCATGCGCTGGCAGGCGTGGGGAAACTCACGGCCCCATGCCGTGACCTTGACCAGCAAGGAGTCGTAATAGGGAGTGATGACTGCTCCCGTATAAGCGGACGCGCCGTCCAGCCGTATACCGAAGCCGGCAGGCGAACGATAGGTCTGGATTCTGCCGTAGTCCGGTACGAAATTGTTGGCGGGATCCTCGGTCGTCACCCGGCACTGCAAGGAATAGCCGTGTATTGGAATCTGGTCCTGCTTGGGAAGGCTCATCTCCGGGCTGAACAGAGAAAGGCCTTGTGCGATTTGGATCTGGCAGCGCACCACGTCGATGCCGGTGATCATTTCCGTCACCGTATGTTCCACCTGGATGCGTGGATTTACCTCGATGAAAAACCAATCTCCCGTATCGGCATCGACGAGAAACTCAACCGTTCCGGCGCTCCGGTAACCGGTAGCGCGGCCTAAAGCCACCGCTGCATCGGCAAGTGAACGCCGGATGGCGGGATCGAAGTTCACCGCCGGCGCTACTTCCACGACTTTCTGGTGCCGCCGTTGTACCGAACAGTCGCGTTCGTAAAGGTGCAGAATGTTGCCTTGCGCGTCGCCCAGAATCTGGATCTCAACGTGCCGCGCACGCCGGATGTAGCGCTCAAGGAACACCGCATCGTTGCCAAAGGCCGCGGACGCCTCCTGCCGCGCCTCTTCGAGGCGGGTTTCGAGATCCTCAGGGCGGTCTACGATGCGCATGCCCCGGCCGCCGCCGCCGAAAGCGGCTTTGATGATCAGCGGGAAGCCGATTTGTTTCGCGATATCGAGCGCCTGCGTGCGGTCTGAAACGGCCTCGTCGGTGCCCGGAATGACCGGGACGCCGATACTCTGGGCAAGGCGGCGGGCTGCGGTCTTATCTCCCAGCATCTCGAGAAGGTCCGCGCCCGGTCCGATGAACGAGATCCCCGCGTGATGGCAGGCACGCGGCAACGCCGGATTTTCCGAAAGAAAACCATAGCCCGGGTGGATCGCATCGACACCGCATTCCTGCGCAAGGCTGATAATGCTGTCGATGTCCAGATAGGCCTGCACCGGCCCTCTTCCTGCGCCGATGAGGTAGGCCTCATCGGCCTTGAACCGGTGCAGGCTCAGCCGGTCTTCCTGCGAATAGACGGCGACGGTGCGAATCCCCAACTCATTGGCGGCGCGAAGGATACGAATCGCGATTTCTCCGCGGTTCAGTGCTAGCAGTTTTTTCATCAGGCGAAATCAGTTGTAACCGGAGGACTTGATTCGAGAATATCATGGAACAAATCGCTTATGAATCCGTAACTTCTGAAGGAGGTCCGCATGCGAATCCCAGGCTTTTGCTCCGTCGCCGCCGCTGTCCTGTTGCTGACCGGCTGCGATCTCGAAAGTTTCGGAAATTCAGACCGCTTCAGAGAAGATTTTGACTATTCCTACGAATTTAAACCCGGCGGAAGCCTTTCGGTTGAAAACATGAACGGGGGTGTGGAAGTGAGCGCCTGGGACCAGAATACCGTTGAGATCAGTGGAACGAAGTACGCCGCTTCCCAGGAATTACTGAACGCGATGAAGGTGGACGTCGTTGTGTCCGGCAGCGCCATTCGTGTTCGAACGGTCCGGCCGTCAGGGCACAGGGGAAGCATGGGTGCGCGTTATGCCATCCGCGTACCGGCCCGCATCGAGCTTGAGCGCGTCACCAGTTCCAACGGCGGCATCCGGGTGGAGGGGATTGAAGGGCGGGCGCGCCTGATTACCTCGAACGGAGAAGTGTCCGCACTACGGTTCAAAGGCGACCTGGAGGCCAAGACCAGCAATTCCCCGGTGACGCTCACGGATTTTAACGGCAGTGCGGTAGTTGCCACCTCCAACGGCTCCATCAATGCCGACCGGGTAGTGGGCTTTTTCGACGCCTCCACTTCGAACGCCAGGATTCAGGCGCATATGAAGGCGTTGGACCCCCAACGTCCGGTGAAGCTGGTAACCTCCAACGCGCCGGTCTTGCTGATGCTTGATTCGTTCAACGGTAACGAAATCCATGCGTCCACCAGTAACGCGGGAGTCACTTTGCGTCTGCCTTCGTCCGTCAGGGCCGAGATTCGGGCAAGCACGTCGAACTCTTCCATTTCGAGTGATTTCGATGTGATGACGAAGGCAGGCGGGAAAACGTCCAAGACGCGGCTCGAAGGCGAGATCGGTGGCGGTGGCCCGTTAATTCAGGTCTCCACCTCTAACGGGCCGATCCGTATCGAGAAGCTGTAATCAGCGGCCGGCAGGTGATTTGGCGCACATGGATCGTAAGAGAAGCTTGAGGGCGCCGAACTGAATTCCTAAGGCCGCAGCGAAGCTGAACAGCAGAACCGTTACCGTGATCAGAAGATCGGGCATATCGCTGTCCATGTACCGGCTGAATCCATCGGGACTTTAGCCCAAGTTCGTCACGACAGTCGTCGTTTCAAGCTATTTTGGCCGCTCCCATGAAGGGAAGTGCTTTAGCCTCAATCGTTATTTTTTGAAATGACGATGTAGTGTAGACCAACCCTCTTGATGC
>CAADGY010000202.1 GCA_900696665.1 uncultured Acidobacteriota bacterium | reverse complement strand
GAACGTGGCTTGGCGGCGTGACTGGTATTACTCACATCTGTTCCAACATCCGAAGATTCCGAGGAGTGAAGGGCTACGCAACCACCGTTGGAAGTATATCCGCTACCTCGATACAGAACCGGTATATGAGGAGTTGTACGATCTCGAAAGCGATCCCCTGGAAGAACACAACCTGGCACTCGCGAAACAACAGCCGGCTGTGCTGGCGGGCATGCGTTCGCGCCTGATGACCTGGCGGCGGCGGTTGGGCGAATGGGATCCCGGGCGACGTTGGCGGGAGCCGTCGTGAGTACGGAACTCAGCGATTCCCGAAACTCAGAACGACAATTCCGGCGAGGATCATTCCCAGGCCGAGGAACTTGTTCCGCGTCAGCGGCTCTTTAAAGAAAAGCCGCGACCACAGCAGCGTCCATACGTACCCCAGCGACACCATAGGGTAGAGGATCGTTAGTTCTCCCTCCCGGATGCCGGAAAGATAAAACACTGTAGACAGGAGAAATAGCGTCACCCCCGCGACGAGCCTCGGGTTGAACAACAGCGTTTTGAGGCAATTCGTTCTTCCCGCGCCCGATTTCAGGAATACGGCGCCGAAAGAGCCGATGAAAGACCCAATCAGCACCAGGACCATCGAAGAAACGGGAGTGGTCATGACGATCTCGTCCTGCCCAACATGGCTACGCCCGAAACGATAATCAATATGCCAACCACTTTGAACACGTTCAGGGTTTCTCCAAGCCAGAAGACCGAAAGCACCGTGACCCAGGCGTAGGTGAGCGAAATAACCGGGTAGAGAAGCGACAACTCACCTTCCCGCAGTGCCAGCACAAGCAGCAAAGTGCTGATTCCATAAAGGGAAAGTCCAGCGAGAAGCGGCGCATTCGTCATCACGGCGAGCGGTGTGACATGCGGCATCGCACGCAAACCGATCTTGAAAAGAATCTGGGCGAAGGCTCCGAATACCGTACAGCCGAAGACCATGAACGCGGCTTTCCTGCGATTTTGTGCTTTCTGAGCCACCAATGGTTTAGCGACGACTGTACTCACTGGATCTCCCAAGCGTCCTCCATAATAGCAACAGCGGCGGCGTTTCTGCTGTATCGTTCCACCGGCGCAACAGCTAGGGTTTTCGTAAACTCGGCGGCGGACTGGTGCGAGGCGCCGCCTGGGACGGAGACGGTTCTGGTACTCCGGGTTCCTCAGGCGGCGGGGGAGGCGGCATATCCTGGTGCTCCGGTTTGCATTCTCCGATTTGAACGAGGAATCGGGCGATGGTTCTCCATCCGTCGCCCTGGCGCCGCTCGACGTGGTATGACTTCGAAGTGGCGTCCGCGCGTATGCGAATTGCAGGCTGCGAAACCTCGATGTGCTTCACCGGGATCGGCCGGGTACTTACTTGCCTCAGCATCCACGAATCTCCGCCGGTCATGGATTCGTATAGCTCGTGACGCGCACCATTCTCTCCGGTATGAAGCCGATCGATCAGCAGCACTCCGCTGGTGCGCGTGTCAAACCAGAACTGCTCGATGATGCCGATGCGGCTCTCGCCGAATACAGCACGCTTTCTCCAGGTCGTTCCTCCATCCGTAGTCAACAGAAAAAAGGGATCGCGCGGTGTCGCTAGCAGCAGTTGCCCGCCTGCCCAGCCGCTATTAGGGTCAAGGAACTGGATCTTTTCGAGGCCGGCGGACAATATCCGCTCATGCGGCTCAAACCACGAGGCGCCGCTGTCTTCGCTCGCCAGCAGCACGGAACTGATGGTGGTGGATGTGTTATGAATGTTACCGGTGAGAAAGATCTTCGCTCCGGCAACCGCCGCTTCAGAGAGTTCCAGGTACACGGTACAGGGGTCGGAGACCGAACAACTAAGACCGAGGGTTCGCACCTGTTCTTCCGAGCATTCGAACGGTAACCGCATCGGCTTGCCGGTGTTCTGCAACCGGTCTGGTGCTGCGGCCTGCGGGAACAAATCAACCGCAAACATCCCTAAGGCCATCACCAGAAAGCTCAGCTTCATGCCGCAATGCGATTCTAGCTCAACCCATGAGCGCTTTGAAAGGCGGGCCGGTGGAACCTTGTTTCGCGATGCATGTTAGAATTCCTGTCGTGGCATTGCGGCAATGGCTGAACAGGCTGAGAAGCAAACCGGATGTTCCATTGCGCGGCGCGCCGGCCGTACGCCGTCAGAAGACGTACTCCAGCCGTAGCGGCTATGTCTATCAGTACTTTTACCTGGGGCAGCGCCCGGCTCTCCGTGGCGGTGAGCAGGGTATCGAGTACGTGTTTGAAGTGACGGCGGACCGCAAGATCTCCTTTCCTGTACCGGTCTTCCTGACCAGCCAGGCGGTGAAATCGTGGAATGACTCCCACGGCCGGATTCTCACAAGGACGGAAGAGTACGCGATTGCAAAAATGGCCTTATTTCAGGCCTTTGACGAACGGACGCACCCGGGTCAGATGAAGCACGAAATACGAGTCCGGCCGGCGGATGTAGAGGGTATTCTGGAAACGCTCGATATCGATTAGCCTCCATCACAGAATCAGCATGCAGTCGCCGTAGGAATAGAAGCGGTACCGCTGTTCGACGGCGTGGCGGTACGCCGCCATCACGAACTTGTGTCCGGCGAAAGCCGCTACCAGAACGAGCAGACTCGATTGCGGCAAGTGGAAGTTGGTGAGCATCGCGCCGGTGACGGCGAACTGGAAGCCGGGATAAATGAACAGGTCGGTTTCGCCCCTCCGTTTGCCCCGAGCCGCCGTTTCGATGCTCCGGACACTGGTGGTTCCGACGGCGACCACGCGCGAGGCAGATTCGATCTGGCGCCATGTATGCTCCGGAATCTCGAAATACTCAGAGTGTACGGAGTGGCGCTCCACCACGTCGGTGTGGATCGGCTGAAACGTGCCTAATCCAACATGAAGTGTTACGGTAGCGATTGAAACCCCACCCGCGCGGCATTTTTCAAACATCTCCGGCGTAAAGTGCAGGCCGGCCGTCGGCGCGGCGACCGAGCCCGCCTCCCGCGCGAAGACGGTCTGATAGCGCTCGCGGTCCTCCGGTGAATCCGGACGCCGGATATACGGCGGCAGCGGCACATGGCCTATGCGATCCAGTGCGTCATAGATATCGCCGGCGCCTTCGAACCGGATCATGCGCTCTCCAAATTCACCACGACCGGTGATTTCGGCTTCGAGGCCGCCCTCAAAGCGAACGCGTTCTCCGACCTGCATCTTGCGGCCGGGCCGCACCAGTGCTTCCCATGTTTTCCGGTCTTCAGAGATGGGACGAAGCAAAAAAACCTCGACACGCCCCGTCAGATACTGCCACCGCTTGGGGTTGTTCTTGCCGATAGGAAGCGAGCGTGTCCCCACGCGGCGGCCAAAGAGGCGGGAAGGAAACACCTTGGAATCGTTCACAACCAGGCAATCCTCTCGAGAGAGGAATTCCGGAAGGTCCCGGAACATTCTGTCTTCCCAACTTGCGGCGCCGCGATGGAGAACGAGCATTCTTGATGCGGCACGGTCGTCGAGCGGGCGTTGCGCGATCAGCTCTTCCGGCAGGTGATAATCGAATTCAGAGACATCCACGCAAGACGATTGTCTCATCACGGACAGGCAGGCAGCGTATTGCGCATACTTGGCATTGAAAGTTCGTGTGACGAAACCGCGGCGGCGGTGGTGGAGAACGGGACCACGGTTCTTTCTTCGATCGTGGCATCACAACTATCCACACACGCAAAATACGGCGGTGTGGTGCCGGAGCTGGCCTCGCGCGAACATCTCCGCGCCATCGTCCCGGTGGTTCGGCTGGCGCTCGAAGAATCCGGGACAGCTCTCCCGGAGTTGGACGCGGTAGCCGTGACCGAGGGCCCCGGACTGGTGGGCGCTTTGCTGGTGGGCATCACCTACGCCAAGGCCCTGTGTTTTGCGCGCAATATCCCGCTGATTGCGGTCAACCACATTGAAGGTCACATTTTCGCCGTGATGATGGATGCCGCCCGGGAAGGTGAGGGCATCGACTTTCCGGCGGTCGCGCTGGTAGTAAGCGGCGGACACACGCATCTGTTTGAGGTGCTTGAAGGATTCCGGTACCGGCTGCTCGGGCGTACACGCGACGATGCCGCGGGGGAAGCCTTCGACAAGGTGGCGAAGTTGCTGGGGTTTGGCTACCCGGGCGGTCCCGTGATAGACCGGCTGGCGGAATTCGGAAATCCACGCGCCGTCCGGTTCACTTCTCCCAAAATGAAAGGCAATCCCTTGGATTTCAGCTTCAGCGGATTGAAAACGGCTGTTCTGCATTGGTTTGAAGCGCGGGATATGGCGGAAGAAGTGGAAGCACGCCGGAGACTGCTGTCCAGAACGCTGACGCCCACGACAAAGGAATGGCTTGCGGTAACTCCGAAGGAGACCCTCGATCTGCTTGCGTCTTTTCAGCGGACGGTGGTAGACGAGCTGCTGCGCCGCGCCCGTGTGACAGGAGAACAGACCGGCGCCAACGCGCTGATCATTTCCGGAGGCGTAGCATGCAACTCCGGTCTCCGGCAGGCGGCGGCACAGGCGGGGTTTCCTTATCCCGTATATTTCCCCACGCCAAAGCTGGCGACCGACAACGCCGCGATGATCGCCGCGGCAGCATTTCCCAAGTATGAGCGCGGCGAGTTCGCCGGGATGTCATTGAAGGCTCGCGCCAATCTGGCACTAGCTTGAACAGCCTCAGTATTCGCGGTCTTTTTTGATGCCTGGTTCGGGCATCGGGTATTTTCCATCCGGTCCCATTTGCAAGGGCGCCGGACTCTCTGCCGTGAGTTTGTCCACG
>CAADGY010000201.1 GCA_900696665.1 uncultured Acidobacteriota bacterium | reverse complement strand
GTGAATCCTGGAATAGTGTTGATCTCGTTGAGGTACAATTTGCCGCTGGAGGACTCGAGCAGAAAATCCACCCTCGCCATGCCTTCACATCCGATGGCTGTGTAGGCTTCAACGGCCAGCCGCCGAACCTCTCCAATCTGAAATTCTCCGATTTCCGCCGGTATGCGAAACTCCGCGGTGTTGAGAAGATACTTGTCGTCGTAGTCGTAGAAAGCGCGTGATGGCAGAATCTCACAGGGGATAGATGCAATGGGTTCATCGTTGCCCAATACCGAACATTCAAGTTCCTGGCCGGCGATGGCGCGTTCGATAAGGACCTTCCGATCGTACTGTCCGGCTAGCTTCAGTGCATCGGCGAGTTCACCCGGAGTCGAAGCTTTGGAGATTCCCACCGACGATCCCAGGTTCGCCGGTTTCACAAACACCGGGAGATTGAAAGGGAGCTCGGGAGCCGTTTCGCCGCGGGCGGCGGTCACGTACTCCACCACCGGCAGCCCGCGCTCCCGGAATATCCGCTTCGCCATCTCCTTGTCCATGGAGGCGGCGGAGGCCAGCACACCGGGGCCGACGTAAGCCAGGTCCGCGAGTTCAAGCAGGCCCTGGACAGTTCCGTCCTCACCGAAGGTGCCGTGTAACACCGGAAATACGACGTCAATTTCCGGATTGCCATTTGGTTCCGCGACGATCGGGCGAGGCTGCCATTTTCCGTCTTTATCAATGAAATATTCCAGTACCCTGTATTTTTCCGGGTCCATCGCGGACATAATCGCCTCGGCCGAGCGCAAGGAAACTTCATGCTCGCCGCTGCGGCCGCCGTAAATTACTGCCACGCACAATTTCAAAGAATCCTCTTTCCCATTGCAGACATAACGAGTTCCACTCCCAGCGCCGCTGTCCGGTTACCTACATCTATCACCGGATTTACTTCCACGACTTCCATCGAGATTAAACATCCCGAGTCACTGATGATTTCCATGATGAGGTGGGCTTCGCGGTATGTAATTCCGCCGCGCACCGGTGTCCCGACTCCGGGAGCCTCCTGCGGGTCCACCACATCCATATCCAACGAAACGTGGAAGCCCTCCGTGCCCGCCGATGCGATTTCGATCGCCTCCCGCATGATCGTGCGCAGCCCCCTTTCGTCGATATCTCGCATCGTGAAAACGCGCACGCCCGATTTCCGTACGACCGGTCTTTCCAGGCTGTCCACATCCCGAACGCCCACCAGAGCGACGTTCTTTGGATCGATCTTGGGAGCAAAGCCGTATAGATGCGTGAGTTCGCGTGGCCCCTTCCCGATGATGCAGGCAAGCGGCATTCCGTGCACATTCCCGCTCGGGCTGGTCTTCGGCGTATTCATGTCGGCGTGTGCATCCACCCAGACGAGCCCCGCCGATCGCTTCTCGCGCCGGAAGTGTCTCGCCACGCCGGAAAGCGTCCCTATTGCCACGGAGTGATCCCCTCCCAAAACCAGCGGCACTTTACTTTGCGCCAGCGCTGACCACACTGCGCCGGCAAGCTTTTTGCACGTGCGGGCAATCTGCGGTAAATACCGGGCGTGTGTGGGCCCTTCCGGCAGGCTCTCCGGCTGGTCGACCGCGATATTCCCGCGATCTTCCACTTCGTATCCCAGGCCCATGAGCCGGGAATTCAGATTCGCGACCCTTAGCGCTGACGGACCCATGTCCACTCCACGACGGCCAGCTCCCAGGTCGAGTGGTGCTCCGATGATGGCGATCGTTGATTGCCGCATGGGTCAGGGTGTCGTCCGGTACAGCATTCGCGGGAAGGCGATTGTTTCACGAACGTGCTCAAGCCCGCAGATCCAGGCCACGCACCGCTCCACACCCATGCCGAAACCGCCATGCGGCACCGATCCATACTTGCGCAGGTCGAGATACCAGTTGAACGCTTCCCTTGGAAGATGATGCTCGTCCAGACGCTTCAGCAGCAGGTCAAGATTGTGAATGCGCTGCCCGCCGCCGATAATTTCGCCGTACCCTTCCGGCGCCAGCACATCCACGCCGAGCACAACATCCGGACGTTCCGGGTCCGGCTCGAAATAGAAAGCTTTGATCTGCGCGGGAAAGCGATCTACCATGATCGGCCGGTCTGATCCTTCGGCCAGCAGCGTTTCGTCGGTACCGCCAAAGTCCGCGCCCCACTGGATCTCGCTGCCTTTCTCCTGAAGGATCTTCACGGCTTCGTCATAGGTCATTCGCGTGAAGGGGCGTTGCACAGCTTCAAGCTTCGAAACATCGCGCTCCAGTACCACCAGTTCCGCACGCCGGTTTTCAAGGATGCGCGAAACGACAAACATCACCAGTTCTTCGGCTACCCGCTTCACGTCTTCGAGCGTGGCATACGCCATTTCCGGCTCTACCATCCAGAACTCCGTCAGGTGGCGCCTCGTCTTCGATTTCTCCGCGCGGAACGTCGGGCCGAAACAGTACACCTTGCCGAGCGACATCGCCCCTGCCTCGTTGTAGAGCTGCCCGGATTGCGTCAGGTAAACTTTCTCATCTTCAAAGTAATCCACCTCGAACAGAGTGGTGGTGCCTTCACAGGCCGCCGGCGTGAAAATCGGCGTATCCACCAGGGTGAAGCCATGCGAGTCGAAGTAATCGCGGATGGCCTTGATCACCTCGTGACGCACGCGCAGAATCGCGTGTTGCCGCCTGCTGCGCAGCCACAAGTGACGGTGATCCATCAGAAACTCGATACCGTGATCTTTCGGCGTGATCGGATACGGGTCGGCTTCATCTACGCGCTGTACGATTCCGGCCTGTTCCACATCCAGTTCGTAGCCGCCCGGCGCACGCTGTTCGGCCCGGATCTTTCCGGTAACGATCAGCGATGATTCCTGCGTAAGGTTTCGCAACGTCTCGAAGGTTTCCTCCGGCAATGCGCTCTTCACGGCCACGCATTGCATGAGGCCTGTGCCGTCGCGAAGGATCGGGAACACAATTTTCCCCGAACGCCGCAGGTTATAGAGCCATCCGGCGATCTCGACCGTTTCGCCGGAGTGGGCTGCCGCCTCGGCGATCGTGATCCTGGGGGCGGCGCTCATTCGGCCATCTCCAGCGCCGCAAGCCTCTCGACGGCGGACTTTGCTTCGTTCAACGGGGAGGGCATTCCTTCCACCTCCCGCAATTCGAGCAACAGCGGATACTGCTCCGGCCGCGAGCGCAACAGCGTCATCGTTTTCTTCCAATCTACCGTTCCGCCGTTCTCATGCAAAGGAAACAGGTGGATGTCCGCGGTGCCGTCGTTGTCGTGTATGTGCGTGGAACGAATGCGATGCTGCATGGACGTGTATTCCGTTTCGACGCTACCGGCGATATGTGCATGGCCAACGTCGAAGCAGAAGTTCAGGTCCAAATGAGTGAGCTCGAGAAAATTCAGCAGGCGGCTCGCCGAGGAGAACCCGTTGGGGATATTCTCGAGAAGCACCTCCACGCCGCGCTGCTTGGCAAAAATCTTGATCTCGTCGAGTGCGTTGAATGCGGCATCGAGCTTTCTCTCGTCGTACTCTTCACCCCCCACCCCCAAATGCTGGATCAGATAACGGAACGGGATCTTTTCAGCGATCTCGAGCGCGCGCTTGATTTCATCCACGGAAGCATTGCGGCGCGCCTTCGCTGTTTCCGTGATGCTGATAACCGAATGCGGACCCGACCGTCCCCATACTTCGTCCGTATACATCGGCGAATGCAGCGAATGAAACTGCAATTCAGCATCCGCGAACCAGTTGGCAAGCTCATTGATCTGTCCGTTGTCGCGGTAGTCCAGATGCTGCCGGGCGCAAAAGATTTCCACCGCCGGAAAGCCGGCCTTCCAGATGCGATCGAGCCAAACCGTGTTCAAACGGTGGTTCACGATCAGGTGAGTCGAAAGAACATGCTTCATTTGATCTAATAGCCTTCGGCGTTCCCTTCGGACCGGGGATCGGCCGCGCCTTCGAGCCAGCCGCGGTCCACTAATATTGCGGACACCTCACCCATGGAACGGATGTCCTCCACCTGGTGCCCCCGCGATTGCAACAGAGCCTTCGTATCGGGGGAATGGCGCCACTCCACAAACAGCTTGTCCGGTTGCCACTGGTGATGGAATCGCGGCCAGTTCACGGCATCCTGAATGTTCATACCGAAATCAACGACGTTCAAAATCACTTCCAGCACGGTCGTGATGATCCGTGAGCCGCCCGGTGAGCCGACCACCATGTACAGGCTGCCGTCGCGCAGCAGAATGGTTGGCGTCATGGATGATAAGGGACGCTTGTTCGGCTGAATGGCGTTCGCCTCTCCCTGGATGAGGCCGAACATATTCGGCACACCCGGCTTGGCGCTGAAATCGTCCATCTCGTTATTCAGCAAAAAGCCGAGCCCGGGCAGTGTCACACCGGAACCATAGCTTCCATTGAGCGTGTAGGTCACGGCGACAGCGTTTCCCTCGGCATCCACAATCGAATAATGTGTCGTCTCGGCGCGCTCGTAGGCTTTCAAATCTCCCGGATGAACTTCGGAACTCGGCTTCGCACGCTCCGGGTCGATGGAAGCGCGCAAGGTTTCGATGTAGCGAGGGTTCAAAAGCTTTGAGACCGGCACTTCGAAAAAATCGGGGTCGGCCAGATACTCGCTTCTATCGGCGTAATACCGCCGCATGGCTTCCGCCACGAAGTGGATAGCCGCGGCGGAACCGGGGCCTGATTTCGCGTATCCGCTGTTTTCCAGCACACCCATCATTTGCAGAATCCCGACGCCGCCAGAACTCGGTGGAGGTGCGGTGAGGATCTGATAACCACGGTAGGCGCCGGTGAGCGGCTTGCGTTCTACGGGCTTATAGTTTCGCAGGTCTTCGAGCGTGATGGTGCCGCCGTTAGCCTTCATCGCTTCCGCAAAGAGTTGCGCGGTTTCGCCACGATAAAAATCCTTGGAGCCTTCCCGCGCGATCCGTTCCAGCGTGCGGGCGAGTTCAGGCTGCTTCAATACTTCGCCCGGTTCGAAATACCTGCCGTCGCGCAGAAAAATGCGGTTTGATTCCGGAAAGCGGCTCAATACCTTCGTTGCCCGCATGGACTGCGCCAACCCGTAGGAGACGGAAAACCCATCGGAAGCCAATTGGAGTGAGGGCCGCAACAGTTCAGACCATGGCTTGGCGCCGAACTTCCGGTGTGCGTACTCGAGCCCGGCGACCGTCCCGGGAACGCCCGAGGCGCGATAACCGGCGAGGCTGTCGTGCGTCAGTGCTCCTCTCTCGTCCAGGTACATGTTTCTGGAGGCGTTGCCGGGCGCACGTTCACGAAAATCGATGAACGTGGTTCTGCCATCGGCAAATCGTGCCAGCAGGAACCCTCCGCCCCCCAGATTGCCGGCGGCCGGATGCGTCACAGCCAGCGCGAAGCCCACTGCTACTGCCGCATCCACGGCGTTTCCCCCGGAACGCAGCACATCCAGACCTGCACGCGTTGCATGTGGTTCGCGTGTGACAACCATCGCATGGCGCGCGCGCACGGGCTGCGCACAGGTGGCGGGGCTTCCCAAAAATTGCAGGAACACCAGGAGTAACGGCACCCATCGCATATTGACACTCGATTTTACTATGCGGGCTTTGAGCGGCGTTTCCATTCGAACAGTACGACTCCCGCCGCCACTGACACATTCAGCGAGGCGATGCGCCCCGCCATCGGAATTCGCACCAGCACGTCACAATGATTGCGCACCTGCTGGTGCAGACCGTGGCCCTCGGCTCCGAATACAAGAGCCGCGGGTGAGGCGTAGTCCACCTGGTCGTACGTTTCCTGGCCCCGCTCGTCGATCCCGTAAATCCAGAAGCCACGATTCTTCATCAGCTCCAGCGACTGGTTGATGTTTCCCAGGCGCACGACGGGCAGGTACTCCAGCGCGCCCGCAGCCGCTTTCGCTACCACGCCGGTCAGTCCCGCCGCACGCCGCTCCGGGATACAGACCGCGCTCGCACCGGCGGCGTGTGCCGTACGGATGATCGCGCCGAGGTTATGTGGATCTTCGACTCCATCGAGGACCACCAGCAGTCCACCCGAAGGCAGGACATCCTCCAGGGTCGCGTACCGCTTCGCGGCTCCCAAAGCGACCACTCCCTGATGCGCGCTGCTGCCCGCAATCCGGTCGAGTGCGCTTCGGGGCTCGAAGCGCACAGGCACCGACGCCAACCGGCAAAGCTCGATCAATTCCTGGAGCCGTGCACCCCCCGAGCCTTTCGCAATTAACACCCGGTCGAAAGGCCGGCCGGCCTGCAACGCTTCCCGGATAGGATGAATTCCGCTAAGTACCGCCACAATCCGATGGTAGCGTTCGCGGAACGCGTGATGTCTTGTCTACACTGGTCACGGAGTAGCTATGTCACTGAGAAACCTTCTGCTCGAATTCGATCGAGATATCGCAGTCCTGACATTGAACCGTCCTGAAAAGCGCAACGCGCTCTCGCTCGATCTCATGCTGGAGTTCATGGCCTGCCTCGATGAGGCCGCCCGCCACGACGGCGTGCGCGCGGTGATTGTCCGCGCGGCTGGAAAGGTCTTCTGCTCCGGGCACGACCTGTCCGAAATGGTGGGGCGTACGGTGGTGGAGTACCGCCGGCTTTTCGATGTCTGTACGGAGCTGATGGAGAAAATCCAGTCTCTCCCGCAGGTAGTGATCGCCGAAGTGCAGGGCCTCGCCACGGCCGCGGGATGCCAGTTGGTGGCAAGCTGTGATCTCGCCATCGCCAGCGCCGATGCCGCGTTCGCCACGCCCGGCGTACGTATCGGCCTGTTTTGCACTACCCCGATGGTGGCGTTGACGCGCTCCATCGGCCGTAAGCGCGCCATGGAAATGTTGGTGACCGGCCGGACGGTGGACGCTTTTACCGCGATGGATTGGGGCCTGGTAAACCGGGTTGTTCAGCCGGCCGAACTCGGTGTGGAAACGCGGAAGCTGGCCGCCCAGGTGGCGCAATCTAGCGATTTCGTGACAGGGCTGGGTAAGCAGGCGTATTACGCGCAGATCGATCTGGACCAGCCCAAAGCGTACGCTTACGCAAAAGAAATCATGACCATGAATTCTTTGGCGGCTGACGCGCAGGAGGGCATTTCCGCCTTTCTTGAAAAGCGCACGCCGTGCTGGACGGGCAAATGACTCTCGAACGGTTTCTGATAAGATCGTGAGTCCGAGGACATATGCTCATCGTCGCTGCTATTCTCGCCATCTTCGTTTACGGAATGATTGCCGCCATGCTCGGCACGATCCTGCCGTATTTGTCGACCGCATTCAATCTGACACCGCAGGAAAACAGCTATATCGCACTGGCCCAGGGGCTCGGCTTGACGCTGGCCTCCATATCTGTTGGGCCGCTGATCGATAACAAAGGGAAGAAAACAGGGCTTCTGCTCGGGCTCTCTATGATTGCCGTTGCGTTGTTCGGACTACCGAACTCTACGGGCTACGTCATGATCATGGTCCTGATTCTGCTGCTCGGCTTGGGTGGCGGGATTCTTGTTACCGGCGCTAATGCCCTGGTCAGCGACATCAGCGATAAGCGGCGCGCATCGGTTCTGAACTTCCTCAACCTCTTCTTCGGGCTGGGAGGATTCGCCACACCGTTCATCGCCGGCAATTTCTTCGAGGGCAATGCCATCCAGCTTTGCTATTTCATCGCGATCCTGGTTGTGGTTACCATCACCGTTCATGCCCTGACCAGAATGCCGCCGCCCAGCGGCGAGCGCGGATTCAAGTTCGCCGAAGTGGGCGATGTCCTCGGCAGGCCGGTGTTGTACCTCCTGGCGGGATTTCTGTTTCTGTATGTGGCATGTGAAACGGGTGTGTGGAACTGGCTGCCGCGCCACTTGATGGCACAAGGGATTCCCGAGTCCCGCTCCATGAACATCCTGTCTCTGGGCTTCGCTCTCGGGCTGCTCATCGGGCGTATGGTGGTTGCTCCGATCCTGATCAAAGTCGCGCCCGCCACGGTGACGCTCTATTCCGCCGTCCTGATGATGATCACGACCTTCGCAATGCTTCAAACCAACGATCCGGGAGTCGCCTGGATCGCGGTATTCTGTGCGGGTGTGGCCATGGCGCCGGTGTTTCCGACAACGCTGGCAATGGTAGGAAACGCATTCCCGAAGATGACCGCCACCGCGATGGGGGTTGTGATCACCTGCGGCTGGATCGGACTGGTCGTGAGTTCGCCGATTATCGGGGCAGTCGCCGGCGCCGACCCCACCAGGCTGAAAACAGCCCTGTTGTTACTGCCGATTTTTTCGGTGACGATGATCGTCGTGAACCTTGCTCTTCGGCCGATGCTGAAGACTCCGGTACCCGCGGTCGGAACGTCGGCTACGCCGGGCAAGCCGCCGCGCCGCTGAGCCGGTTGCGGATCAGGCTCATGATGTCCTGCGCCAGAAAAGGCTTCTGCAACAGCGGGAAGCCGTTCCGGCGGCAGACCAACTCTTCTTCGGCCGCCAGATTTGCGCCTGTCATCAAAATGATTTGAAGGCGTGGAAGTCTCTTCTGCATCTCCAGCGCGAGTTCGAGCCCGTTCAGGTCCGGCAGCATATAGTCGAGCAGCGCGGCGTCCGGTGTTTGCGACGCTACCGCCGCCAGCGCTTGCTGTCCGGACTCCGCCGTCAGGATCCGCCAGTGCGCTCCTACCATCAGGTGCTCCAGAAAGCGAAGCAGGTCGCGGTTGTCGTCAACGAGAAGCACGGTTGGATTCGCGGGTGCGGGCTGCGCCGGTTTGTCCACGGACACGGTCCGCATCTGCAGACGGTCGCCGGAAGAATCAACCTCGGCTGCTACGTGCGCGCCGGGTTCGATCTGTCCGGAAGCCACCAGGGTAGCCAGAGGTTGCGTCAGGAAGCGGTGGATCGTTCGTTTCAACTCCCGCGCCCCATACTCCTGGCTGGTACCCTTTTCGAGAAGAAACTTGCGGCTTTCGGGAGTAACTTCGATGCGGAAGCAGCGTGCGCCCAAACGCGTGTTGACATGCTGCTGCAATTCGCCGATCTGCTGGTCAAGAATGGTCGCCAGCGACTCCGCATCAAGCGGCCGGTACGTCACCACCGCATCGATCCGGTTGACAAATTCCGGAGAGAATTTCTTCCGCACGGCCGCCAGCGCGATGCTTTCCAGCTTGCTGCCCAATTCTTCCTTGTCGCGCGGCGTGCCGGATTGAAAACCAAAACTCGGGTTCAACTCCTTCATCATTTCGCGCGCGCCCAGGTTGCTGGTCAGAAAAATCAGTGTTTTCTCGAAATTCACGGCGGTATTATCGCCCAGGCGCAGGGTAGCTTTATCCAGAATTCCCAGCAGCAGCCGTGTCAAAGAAGGGGCGGCTTTTTCAATTTCGTCGAGCAGTACCAGCGCCAGATCGGATCTTTCGCTCGTCACCGACGCCAGCTTCTGCTGCGATAACATCGGCTGGGTCTCCCGGTGCCCCAGGTACCCCGGCGGGGCGCCCACCAGTTTCGCCACCTCATGCTCAATCTGGAATTCGCCGCAATCGATGCGCAAATAATTGCTTTGGCTTCCATGCAGCACTTCCGCCAGCACTTCGACCGTGCGCGTCTTTCCGGTGCCGGTCGGTCCCAGCAGCAGAAATACCCCCACCGGACGGCCTTCCGGCGCCAGTCCGGCCTGGTACATCTCGATATATGGAACGATGAACTTCAGAGCATTCGGCTGCCCAATCACTTTTTTGGATAAAAGCTCCACTAATTCATTCGGTGCCTTGGATTCGCCGGTTGCCAACTTCAGCCCCCTTCAATTTGCATTATATATGTCGGATGGTTAGCTCTCGAAGATAGTCAATGACAGCCAAGGCAGGTAAATCGCCGGCCATGGCAGACCGCGCACGATTGTTTGTCTAGTTTAGCCTTGCCGCTACTGTGAAAATCCAAAAAATCCGCGGTGTGATTCGCAGGCTTCAACTGCGTCCCTTCCGCGTGACACAACGTACAACTGAAGGGAAGATCGATCTTGTTGTGGCACACCAGGCAATCGGCCATCCGAGGGAAGTTCGCGTTCGAACTCTGTTCGGATTGCTCAATACCGTGATGGCATGCGACGCAAGGATTTTTCGTGTCGAGTTGCCGGTGTAGGCCGTCCGGCGGCGACAGGTACGTTCCCGCATCGATAGCGGCGGCGATGACCGGCGCTACGTTTCCGAGCTTGAGGTGCTGCTCGTGGCTGAACTTATCCACCCATCGGCGCGCCGGCTTTCCGATGCGGACGCTCTGGTGACATTCGAGACAAACGGTTCTTGCGGGGAAGATGTTGTCGCTTACTTGCGTGCTGGATGGCGCCGCCGCGTGGCAACTCACGCAGTCCGGCTTTAACTTCACATGGAGACGATGCGAAAAAACAGGCCCGGCCGCCCCAAATACAAATCCAGCCGAGGCGGCCAACACTACGATCCCTTGTAATAGACGCGCCAAATTTTGTTACCGCCGTCGTCGGAAACAAGGATGCTGCCGTCGTTTAGCTGCAGAAGTCCCACTGGCCTGCCCCAAACCTCGCGCGAATCCGGATTGAGCATCCAGCCCGTTAAGAAATCCTGTGGCTCTCCGGCCGGTTTCCCGTCCTTAAACGGCACAAATGCGACCGAATATCCAATGCGCTTAGCCCGGTTCCATGATCCGTGAAATGCCAGCAGCGCTCCACCGCGATACTGCTGTGGGAACTGCTGGCCCGTGTAAAAAATGAAATCCAGAACGGCAACATGCGATCCAAGCAGCACATCGGGCACGATCGTCCTTTTCACCAGATCCGGTTTCTCGCCTTTGCGCCGTGGGTCTTCATGCGGACCAATGTAGGCATACGGCCACCCGTAAAAGCCGCGCTGCTGTAAGTGCGTCAGGTAATCCGGAACGAGATCGTCCCCAAGCAGGTCCCGTTCCTGAACCGCCGCCCAGAGCGTGCTGGTGCCCGGATACCATCGCATGCCAATCGGATTTCGTGTGCCGGAAGCATAGATTTCATGCCCGGTGCCGTCGGGGTTGTAGCGGTTGACAGCCGCCCGCTTCGGATCCTCACCGGCATCGACATTCGAGCGCGACCCGATGCCGACATACAGCTTTTCGCCTTTGGGATCGAACAGGAGCGACCTCGTCCAGTGGCCTGAACCGAAGTCGTGCATCGGCACGACCTCTTCCCCGCTTCCCACCTTCATCGCCTTCGCGTCGTATTTGTAGCGTTTGACGGAGGTCGTCTCGGCAATATACAAATAGTCCTTCCAAAAGGCGAGACCGTATGGGCGATCGAGGCCGCTGATTAGCGTTTTGCGCTGGTCCGGTTTGTTGTCTTGGTTGTTGTCCACCAGGACAAATACCGATCCGCCCTTCACGCTATCGGAAACCAGAATCTCCTTACCGGGCCCCATCAACATGTAGCGCGGGCGTTCGAACTGGGCAGCCCATTCCTCAATTTCGAAGCCTTGTGGCAATTTCAGCCGCGCGCCGCCGGGGCGATCGATCACCCGCGGCCCGTTGTTTACGGATGGACTGGCGAACGGAGGCGGCAGCTTCACCTTGGCCTGCTGCCATCCGAAAACGCCTGCCGCCAAGGCACACGCAGAGAGGGAAATAATCAGCTTATTTGCCATAAGTGCCGCATCCCATTGGTTTCAGTGTAACAGGCCGGTGGCAACTTGCTCTTGAACTGCCTGTGGCGTACCGCGACAGCGGAGCGCCACTTTAGCTTGCGTGGTCGGAAAAGCGCGATCACGCCGCGGCTCCCAGCGGGCGCGCATCGAGTTCGCTTACCACACAAGCCACACAAGCCTGCCGGGTTGCACAATATCTTCCTTTGAGAAAGAATAGTCTCCGCCGCTGTTGCTCAAGCGGACTCAAGAAGGGGAAAGGGCTATTGATGCTACGCTCGCTACTTCTCTTGGCTGTGTTTCTGTCTCCTGTTTTGAGTTTTGCCCAGGCGACCTTCGGAACCATAACCGGCACCGTTACAGATTCAACAGGCGCCGTTATCCCCAAGACCGTAGTCGTCGTCACCAACGAAGGCACCAACATCGCCCGCAGCGTCGTCACCGGAGAAGACGGCAACTATGTCGCGCCCAACCTGAATGCTGGCGCCTATAGCGTCCAGGCGAAAGCCGTCGGTTTCAAGACCTTCGTCACTCGTGGCATCGCCCTCGAAGCCCTCCGCACCGTTCGTGTCGACATACGCCTCGAAGTCGGCGACCTCGGCACGGAAGTCACCGTGCAAGGCACCGTGCCGGTCATCGAAACCGACACCGCCTCCATCGCCGCCGTTCGCACCAGCCGCGATCTCAGTGACCTGCCGCTCAATATCCGCTCCACGGTGAGCGGCACGGGCGACTCCGGCCTCTACCGTTACGTCTTCCTCGCGCCTACCGGCGGCCAGGGCGGCGGATCCCGCTTCAATCTCGGCGGCGCCCGCGGATCCCAGAACTACTTCAACGTCGACGGCATCTCTTCCAACTCGCCCGCCTTCGGTAACTCCATCGGGCCCGCCACTCCCAGCTTCGACTCCATCCAGGAAGTCCGCTTCGAGATGGTAAACAACAAAGCGGAATTCGGCGAAGTCGCCAATATCACCGCCATCACCAAAAGCGGCACCAATGACTTGCACGGCGCGCTGTTCTGGTATCACGAAAATTCCGCACTCAACGCACGGCCGTTCTTTGCCACCACCAAAGGCCAGAACATTCGTAATAACTTCGGCGCCTCCGCCGGCGGGCCTGTAATCCATAACAAGCTTTTCTTCTTCGGTACCTACGAAGGTGAACGTCAACGGCAACCGGCCGTCATCACACCGAACGTTCCCACTCTTGGCATGCGCAAAGGCGACTTCTCTGCCTTGACCAACGTTACCCTCCGCAATCCTTACACCGGACAGCCCTTCGCCGGCAACATCATCCCCACATCACTCCTGAACGCGGGCTCCACCTTCTGGCAAGATCGTTTCTATCCCAATCCCAACTTTGGCCCCGCCACTTCCACCAACGGTAACTACCGCGAATCCGTCCCACAACAAATCCGCCATGACCAGTTCGACATCCGCCTCGACTACGCACTCAAGTCGAATAACAACTTGTACGCGCGCGTGAGTTACAAACGTTCCGAACCCAAGGTGCTCGACAGCGGACTTCCATCGGAATTAACTGGACTCCGCGTCCAGGTCCGCATGGCCCGCCAGGTGGCGATCTCCGATACCTGGACCATCACTCCTACCCTGATCAACGAATTCAAAGCCGGTTTCGCCCGCAATTACAACCCGCGTGAGGGTATTCTCTTAGGTCAGGAGTTGGTGGAGAGACTCGGTATCTCGGGGCTCGAGCCTGCCCCTGGCGTCGCCAACGTTCCCAGCCTCACGATTACCGGCTTTCAAGCCATGTCTCAGATCGCCAAGGCCGCGCCCGCTGAGAACACTTTTCAGTTTGTCGACCAGTTAACCAAAATCAGCGGCAAACACACCTTCAAGGGCGGCGTCGAATACCGCCCGCAGCAGTACAACGACTTTCGCCGCCCCCAGTTCGGTACTTACAACTTCACCGGCTTCGCCACGGGCAACGCCTGGGCCGACTTTCTCCTCGGTATTCCCCAAACCACTTCCCGCAATTATGTGCGTCCGCCCCGCTACGCCCGTTTCTTCCACCTCAGCGGATTCTTCCAGGACGACTTCAAACTAAGCCAGAGTTTCACCCTCAGCTACGGTATTCGTTGGGATTATAACCAGCCCGCCCATGACAAACTCGACACCATTTTCAATGTCGATGCGCCGAATGGCCGGCTCGTTGTCCCCAACCAGACCATCCTCGATCGTTACGTCAATCCGCTCTTCCCCAAAACAATCCCCATTGTTACTGCCGCTACCGCCGGGTTTCCCGAACGCTCCCTTCGCCACGGTGACTTCAATAACTTCCAACCACGCATCGGCTTCGCCTGGCGGCCCTTCGGCGGAACCAGAAACGTTATCCGCGGCGGCTACGGCGTCTTCAACGACGACTTCACAGCCGATATCTTCTCCGCTCTCTACGGCGGCCCCTTCTCTCTTACGGAAAGCTTCGTGAACTCCCTCGCGAACAATAGGCCGGCCCTTACCTTGCAGCAGCCCTTCCTGGGCACCGGCACCACCGGCAACGTCGACGTCACCGGCATCAACCCCGATGTCCGCAACGCCTACGCCCAGCAGTGGAACCTTACCATTGAACGGGAACTGGGCGCATCTATCGGGCTCCGCCTCTCCTATATCGGCTCCAAGTCGAACGGCCTCGTCTACGGCCGCAACATTAATATGCCCGTTCCCAGCGCCACGCCATTCGCACAAAGCCGCCGTCCTTTCCCCCTCTTCCGCAATATCGTCATGCGCAACAACGGCGGCACCCATATCTTCAACGCACTCACTACGCAACTCGAACGCAAATGGTCCCGCGGCTTTTCATTTATGGGTGCGTGGACATGGTCCAAGAGCCTCACGGATGTTGATGAGATCGGTGGCGTCGAGAGTGGTACGACCATCGAGAACGCATTCGATCGCCGCCGTGAACGCGGTGATGCGCAATACACGCCACGCCACCGTTTCATTTCCACAGTCATCTACGAACTTCCCATCGGCCGCGGCAAGCCCTTGCTCGGCTCAGGCGGCCCCCTCGCTTTCGTCGCCGGTGATTGGCAGCTAAGCGGTTCTTACATAGCCCAAACCGGCGAGTTCCTCACACCCACCTTCGCCGGGTCCGACCCGTCAAACACTCAAACCGTCGGGGGACGGCCTGACCGCATCGGCAACGGCAACCTCCCCGCCGATCAGCGCACCATCGACCGTTGGTTCGACGCCTCCGCCTTTGCCGTTCCTCCCGCGAACTCCGGACGCTTCGGCAACTCCGGCCGCGGCATCCTCGTCGGCCCCGGCCGCCAGATCGCCTCCGCCGCCATGTTCAAGTCCTTCCCCGTTCGCGAGAAGATGTTTCTCCGCATTCAGATCAGCTTTACCAACCTCTTCAACAAAGCAAACTTCAGTATCCCGGCGCTCAATATCTCGGCGCCGAACAACGTCGCCACCATCCGCGCCGTGCAAAGCCGTGACCTCGCCGGCCCTCGCAACGGATTGATCGGCGCACGCCTCGATTGGTAAATACGGCGGAAGCATCCGCCAACGGCCTTCCGGCACGATAAAAAAATGCAATCAACGCCATAGAAATGTTTAGTTTCCCGTCCGGCGAGAGTACGTGCATGATGTAGCAGTAAGTCTACGAGGAAACATGAACGTAAGAATTCCAGCCGGTCTCTGTCTGCCTGGCGTGCCTGCGCTGGCCCAGGTTCCGCCGGAAGATGCGCTATCGGCTTTAAATGAATCCGTGCGGTCCGCTCAATCCGCCGGAGACAATGCCTGGATGCTCGCCAGCGCGGCACTGGTGCTGATGATGACCGGGCCGGGTCTTGCTCTTTTTTATGGCGGGCTGGTGAGGAAGAAGAACGTGCTGGGAACCATGATGCACAGCTTCATCCTCATGGCACTGGTCACCATTATTTGGGCCATCGCGGGATATAGCCTCGCTTTCGGTGAAGGAAGTGCCTTCATCGGCGATTTTCGTTACCTGTTTCTGAGCGGCGTTGGTGCGGAGCCGAACAGCGACTATGCGGCTACTATTCCGCAGCAGAGCTTCATGGTTTTCCAACTGATGTTCGCCATCATCACGCCGGCGCTTATCTCGGGAGCGTTCGCCGAACGGATGAAGTTCAGCGCCATGCTGCTTTTCATGGTTCTCTGGCTGTTCATCGTCTACTTCCCCATGGCGCACATGGTATGGGGCAAGGGAGGGCTGCTGAATGCCTTCTCGGGCGGTTACATTCCGTCGTTCGATTTTGCTGGCGGCACGGTCGTTCATGTTACTTCCGGCGTTTCGGCCCTGGTATGCGCCTTGTATCTCGGAAGGCGGATGGGTTATCCAAGCGAGACCATGAAGCCGCACAACCTGGTACTCAGCTTCATCGGAGCCTGCCTGCTTTGGGTGGGTTGGTTTGGATTTAACGCGGGCAGCGCTCTGAGCGCATCTTCGCTGGCCTCCAGCGCCTTTGTCGCGACCCATCTGGGAGCGGCGGCGGCCACTTTGGGGTGGTTGCTCGCCGAATGGATGCGAAGCGGCAAACCGACGGTTCTCGGCGGCATCTCGGGAGCCGTCTCTGGACTCGTCGCCATCACCCCCGCTTCCGGATTCGTCCAGCCGTTCCCGGCCATCCTTATCGGCTTCCTGGCCGGCGTGGTCTGCTATTTGATGGTAGCTGCTGTAAAACACCGATTCCGGTATGACGATTCACTCGATGCCTTCGGAGTGCACGGAATCGGAGGCACACTCGGCGCTCTGCTGACGGGTGTATTTGCCACCAATGCCGTCAACACCGCGTTGAAAGATTCGTCGGGAGCGCCTGCGCCGCTGGGACTGATAGACGGCAACCCCGGCCAGGTTCTGAACCAGGGGATGGGTGTTGTTATTGCCTGGACGCTCGCAATTGCCGGGACCCTCGTGATCCTGAAAATTTGCGACGCGGTTCTTGGCGTACGCGTGAAGCCGGAGCATGAGATTCAGGGCCTGGATCTCAGCATGCACGGAGAAGAGGCTTACAACCTGGAGTTGTGATGTACTTGCGCAAATGTTTCCCGCTGGCTTGCGCGCGCGGCTCAGCAGGCGTTTTACGAGGACAGGCACCCCATGAAGAAGATTGAAGCGATTGTCCAGCCGTTCAAACTGGACGAGATCAAAGAAGCGCTAAGGGGAATCGGCGTGGACGGCATGACCGTTTTGGAGGCCCGCGGACACGGCCGCCAGAAAGGCCACAAAGAAGTCTACCGGGGGCAGGAGTATCAGGTGGATCTGCTCCCGAAGATCAAGCTCGAGCTGGTGGTCCCCGACAGCCGTACAGATGAAGTGGTTCAAGTCCTTATGGAATCCGCGCGAACCGGCCGCATCGGAGACGGAAAAATCTTTGTGTACGACGTCGCCGGGGCGATCCGGATCCGTAACAACGACCGGGGTGAATCGGCACTCTAATGGAAGGCCGGGCTGTCATGACGCGAAGCGACCTGCGAATGCCCGCTCGTTTACATCACCTTCGTGAAGCGTTCTTCGAGACAGGCAATGCGGCACGCGTATTGGCGGGCAGGACCTCGTTCATCGATGGCATCGTCCTCAACCTCTACAATGACGTCCTCGCCCCGGTATTCCCTTCCGGCCTTGTATTGCTTGCCGCCGGCGGATACGGCCGGTGTGAGTTGTTTCCATGTTCCGATATCGACCTGCTGATCCTGTCCGAACAGGACCTTGAACAACCGCGTGCTCGCGACAGCCTGTCCGCCTTTCTCCGGCAACTATGGGACTTGGGACTACGGCTGAGTCATTCGATACGGACTACGGGGGAGTGCCTCGAAGTACAGTCCCACAACGTGGAGTTGAATACCAGTCTGCTCGACCAGCGGCGGTTGGCCGGAGACCTCGATCTGCACGCCCGGCTCGAAAGACGCTTACCGGGTTTTCTCCGCGCGCAACGCAATACGCTGGCGCGCCACCTGGTCCGGCTCGCGAGTGAGAGACACACCAGATACGGCCAGACTACCTATCACCTCGAACCGGACATCAAAGAGGGGCCAGGCGGGCTCCGGGACTTGCATCTGCTGACCTGGCTCCGCCGCTTGCGCGACGCGGGAGATCCCTATCCCAGCCGGAGATCAACGGCGGAGGAACTCGGGGAGCAGATCGGGGATGCCCGTGAGTTCATTCACGCCGCGCGATGCTTTCTTCACTACGAGGCCGGCCGCGATAACAACCGCCTTACGTTTGCATCCCAGGATGCCATCGCCGAACAGTCCTTTACCCGGCAGCGGGACCCCGCGTTGTGGATGCGCGATTACTACCGGTATGCCGGCTCGGTCTTCAAAGCGGCGGTGCGGGCCATGGAAGCCGCTGGAGGTACGGAAGGGTCGTTGCTAACCCAGTTTCGCGACTGGCGGTCCCGCTTGTCGAACGCTGACTTTACCGTATCCCGCGAGCGGGTCTATCTGCGTTCTCCACACCAACTCCATCCCGATCCGGACCTGGTGCTTCGATTGTTTCAGTTCGTTGCGCGCCACGGTCTCCGGCTGGCTTTGGATACGGAGCGCCGGCTCGAACGCGCCCTGCCATCGCTGGCCGGCTATTATTCACGGAGCCGCCCGTTGTGGCCCACTATAGAAGAGCTATTGAACCTTCCCCACGCGCATATGGCGCTACGCATGATGAACGATACCGGGGTGCTGCGTGCACTGTTCCCGGAATGGGAGGCCATTGAACATCTCGTAGTACGCGATTTCTACCACCGGTACACGGTGGACGAACATTCACTGATGGCTATCCAGACTCTGGCGGAACTGAAAGCCGGGGGAGAAGCGCCGCGCTGTGGTTTCGCAAACCTGATGTTGGAAATGGATGCGACCGCGCCTCTCTACTTCGCGCTGCTTTTTCACGATACGGGTAAGGGCAGGGGTTTGGGAACGCACCTCGCCGAATCCGTCCGAGCCGCCGATGACGCGATGGAACGTATCCAGGTGCCGGCTGGAGTGCGCAAGCTCGTACGGGTGTTGATACGGCACCATCTGGATCTTTCGGCAGCCATGTCGTCGAGAGATCTGGACGACCCGGACGTGATAGCGGATCTTGCGGCGCGCATCGAGACGATCGAACAACTCAAGCATCTTGCCCTGTTGACCTACGCGGATATCAGTGCGGTGAATCCGGGCGCCATGACTCCATGGCGGCGTGAGCAATTATGGAAAGCCTATTTGTGCACATACCGCGAACTGACAACGGAACTGGAAGACAACAGAATCTCGGCCTTCTCTTCTACCGCGCCGGAGGAAACCGCTTTCCTCGAAGGGTTCCCAACCCGGTATCTTCGTACCCACACGCCGCCGGAAATCCGCGAACATCTTGAGCTTCGCAAAGAGGCCGTCTCTACCGGTGTTGCGCTGCGTGTTTCAAAGAACGACAGCGGCTATTCTCTGGTGATTGTGACGAAGGACCGGCCGTTTCTATTCGCCTCTATCGCCGGTGCGCTCGCCGGCTTTGGAATGAACATCCTCAAAGCCGAGGCCTTCGCCAACAGAAACGGCGAGGTGCTCGATACCTTTGTGTTCGCGGACCCGCTTCGGACGCTGGAGTTGAACCCGGTTGAGGTGGATCGCCTCCGGTTGACCATCGAAAGAGCCGTGCTCGACCGCCTGGATGTCCGGCGCCTTTTGGACCGGCCGAATCCGCCCGCGCCGCCGCGGAGCGCCCAGATAAAGCCGTCCGTCAGCTTCGACGGCACAGCCTCGGCAACGGCAACGCTGGTAGAGATAGTGGCAGCCGACCGGCCTGGATTGCTTTATGCTCTGGCGCGCTGTATCTCCGATGCCGGCTGTGACATCGATGTCGTTCTGGTGGACACGAAAGCCCATCGCGCGCTGGACGTATTCTATATCACGTCGGAGCGGCGGAAACTGACAGATGACCGGCAGGCGCAGTTGCGAGACCGGCTCCTCAAAGCGTGCGAAACGTGATTGATGCGCACAACCGCTCAGCAGCGGAGCCGTGCGCGCGGGCAAGCGGCCGTGACTACTGCTGGTTAACAGGTGTGGCGGAATTTTCCCGCGCCAGGCGCACCCTGGCGTTTTCCAGCTTTTTCTGAATCTTCGCGATCTCTTGCGGGTCCTGTTCGGAGGGAGCACTCGCCCTCCATTCACGCAAAGAGAGTTCCCACTGCGCGATCGCTTCTTTCAGTTTCCCCTGTTGGAAGTAGACATCGGCCAGATGCTCCCTCACGGTTGGATCGCGGCCGGCTTTATCGAGCGCGCGCAGCAGAAAATCCTCAGCCTTGTCGAGCTTGCCCATCCGGTAGTAGACCCAGCCCATGCTATCCAGGTAAGCGCCGTTGTTCGGCTCCTTGTCCAGCGCTTTCACGATAAGGTCGTGCGCTTCCTGAAGTCTTACGTTGCGGTCGGCCAGCATGTATCCGAGATAGTTTAAAGCCGAGGAATTCTCCGGGTTCATTTCCAGAACCTTGCGGAATTCGGCTTCGGAAGCGTCGTATTGCTTCATGCGCTCATACATGGCGCCGCGCGTAAAATGAATTGCCTCCTTCTCCTCATTGGTGCTGGAAAGCTTGTCGGCCTGCTCCACTGCTTCCTTCATCGCGGTGTAGTTTTTAGCCTTCTCCCAGACCTGTGCGATGGAGAGGTAGATCTCGCGGTCCGCCTTGCCGTCCATCAGCTTCTTCAGCTCGCTTACCGCCTGCTCCGGGTTGCCAAGGTCCGCAAGCAAAGAGGCGCGAACGGCGCCGAGCACTCGGTCATTGGGGTACCTCTGAATCGCCGCGTCCGCTTCCTGCCGGGCCTTGGTGTAATCCTTTGCCGCCCGCCACGTATCGATGATATGTGCCGATGCTCTGGGACCTAACTCGTCGTCCAGTTGCGCCAGTTCCTGGAAGGCTTCCACCGCTTCAGCGGGTTGGTCGATCGATCGGTACATCATGCCGAGCCGCTCCAAAAGCGCGGCACGGTTGCCTTTTTCGCTCGCGTTGTAAAACCGCTTTGCCGACGCTGCGAGTATGGCGGTGAGTTTTTCGATCGCCTCTTTTGTCCTGTCTTCCGCATCCAGAAGATTGACTTCGTTGTATTGCACCTCGAGGTTTTCAGGCTGCAGTTTCAGGGCTTGCTTGCTGGCCTCGTGCGCTTTCGTAAAATCCCGCTTCTGCCGGTAAATCTGCGAAATCCGAAGCTGCACCTGGTAATCCTTGGGATCTTCGGCCGCGAGGTCACTATAGAGTTTCAGCGCCTCGTCGTACTGATCCGACAGCAGAAGATCCTGCGCCAGCCCGCGGCGGATGTCACCGTTTTCCGGTGCAAGCTTCAGCGCCTGTTTCAACGTTTCCGCCGCCAGGGCATATTCGCGCATCTGTTCGTAACTGCCGGCAAGAGCCATCAGAGTTCGCAGAGAGGGGTTCTTGTCCGCCACTTTCTGCAGCATCTCAACCGCCCGTTTGCTGTCGCCCAAATCCGCATAAACCATCGCGAGTCCGGCCATTGCATCTTCGTTATCGGGCTCAAACTCAAGAATCTTTGCGTAAGCCTTCTCGGCTTCCACGGAATTCTGCGTGATTTTGTGGAGTCTGCCCAGCATCAGCCAGGTATCGGCATCTTTGGGGGCCTGCTCGGCGATCTTTTGGTACTGCTCGATCGCCTTCTTTGCCATCCCCTCGTCGACCTTGTTTTGCTGTGGGTCGCCGATCATGCGCGTGTAAATGCGGCCCAGAATTCTGCGGGCGTTGATGTCTTGCGGGTTCTGGCGCAGAATCTCTTCCGCGTCCATCACTCCTTCGCGCAACCGGCCGGCCTGGATATATAAATCCGAAAGCTCGTCGCTCAAAAAGCTGGCGTTTGGGTCTGCCTTAATAGCTTGTTTGAAGTGCTCGATGGCTTTGTCGAGATAGTCGCCGCGGTTGCCAAACGCCGCGGCTTGCTCGGCGTACAAATGGCCCATCGCGTAGTTGTAATACGCTCTAGGCTTGTCCACTGTTGGACCGGTGGAATTCGCCTGCGCATACAGACATCCGGGGAAAACAACCGCGGAAATGGCGGAAAAGGTGACAAACTTCTTGATTGCTTCGTTCATTCGAAGCCCTGATCCTTTCGCCTGTACCCAGAAGTTGAGAGACACTGGGGGTAGAACTCCCTCTGTTTCAGTATAACCTTTACGGGAAACAGGGACCCAAGCCCATGTCAGACCGGAACGTGCCGCAGGGCAAACCTGCCCCGGTTATCGTCGTTGTGGGACCGACCGGCGCAGGTAAGAGTGATCTCGCGATCTCGCTCGCGCTTGAATTCGACGGAGAAATCGTAAACTGCGACTCCGTTCAGGTCTACCGCCATTTCTACATCGGTACGGCGAAGGTTCCTCTTTCGGAGCGCCGCGGCGTTCCACATCACATGCTGGACATTGTTGAGCCCGGCGAACCCTTCACGGCGGGAGACTATGCTCGTGTGGCGAGGCGGGTGCTCCGGCAGATTCGCGACCGCGGCAAGCTTTCGGTCGTAGTCGGGGGGACGGGGTTCTATCTCAGGGCTCTGCTCGAGGGATTGTTCTCCGGCCCCTCCCAAAACCAGGCCCTCCGGGCGCGGCTTATTAGCCGGGAACAGGCCCGGCCGGGGTTGCTCCATCGCTTTATCCGCCGCATAGATCCCGCATCGGCGAAAAGAATCCACCAAAATGACCGGAACAAATTGGCCCGGGCAGCGGAGGTATATGCCTTGTCCCGGCGGCCCATGTCCGAGTTGTTTCAATCCGGGCGGGACCCGCTTCTGGATTTTCACGCCATTAAAATCGGGCTAAATCCGCCGAGGCAAGCCCTTTATGACCGGTTGGACCGGCGAGCTGAGGCGATGGTGGCCGCAGGTCTTGGCGAAGAGGTGCAGCGCCTGCTGAACGCAGGGATCCCGCAGGACGCCAAGCCTTTCGAGTCCATCGGCTATGCTCAAACCCTGAAATTGCTGCGGGGCGAAATATGCCCTGCCGAGGCGCTCCAGTCACTGCAACAAGACACACGGCGGTACGCAAAGCGCCAGTGGACCTGGTTCGCCCGGGAACGTGACGTACTATGGCTTCCGGGTTTCGGAAACGACGAGGCGATTGTTAACGCCGCAATGAAAGCCGTCAGGACGGCCCTAAGCGAATTAGAGAAGATTCATAGATGATCCGTAGGAACGTTTTTTGCCGCGTTTCGTATATATAACTTGTGCATTCGGCAAAAACTTTACGGGGTTGACAAATCTATGATGAGAAAACTCGTTCTGCTTTTGGCGTGCGCTGCCGTGGCCGTCGCAAGCGCTGCCGGTACGTATAAAATTACCCTGTTCCAGTCGTCCATCGTAGCAGGGAGAGAGCTGAAACCGGGGGATTACAAACTTGATCTCGAAAACGGGAAGGTCGTGATCAGACAGGGTAAAACCTCAGTGGAAACCGATGTGAAAGTGGAGAACGGCAAGCAGAAATTCGCCGCCACCAGCGTCCGTTACGCAAACAGTGATGGGAAATCGGTAGTGCAGGAGATCCGTCTGGGCGGTACAACGACGACATTGGTGTTCAATTAAGAACCGGTTTCACAGCAGTTGAAATGTGAGGCGCGCGAAGACCCGTCTGTTAGACTCAAGACTATGTGGCGGTTTCTCGCGCCCCTCGTTTTGCTGGGGTTGATCAGCAGTGTATTGCAGGCCGGGACGCATCTGATCCTTCCCTTTTTCAATCTTTCCAAGGACACTAGCATTGAATGGGTCGGCGAGAGCCTTGCGGAAACGATTCACGATGCGCTGTCCGGATCCGGCGTGCTGGTTCTCTCCCGTTCCGACCGCGAAGAGGCTTTCCGGAGATTGCGTATCCGGCCTTATACGCCGCTGACGCGGGCCTCGGTTCTGAAACTCGGACAGGCTCTCGATGCGGGAACGGTCATCTATGGAACCTATCAACTGGACGCCCCCGCCGCCCGGAATGCGGAGAAGACGAATCGCACCATCCGTATCACCGCTCGCATCCTGGACCTGGAGCACACGAAGTTGGGACCGGAGTACGGTGAAAGCGGAAGCCTGAATGAACTAGCTCAACTGCAAAACCGCCTCGCTTGGGAGACGCTGCGATTCGTCCGTCCCAAGTCCGCGCCGTCACAGGAAGTGTTCAAGCGCCAGAATCCGCCGGCCCGCGTGGATGCCATTGAAAACTATATTCGTGGACTGTTGGCAACCGATGTGGCCCAGCAACATCGGTTTTTCACCCAGGCCGCGCGGCTGGATAGCACCTTTTTCAAGCCGTTCTATCCATTAGGCAAGTTGCAGTGGGCCAGGGAGAATTACAGTGTCGCAGCAGGTTGGCTGGCCAAGGTTCCCGAGGAAGATCGCCACTACCGTGAGGCCAATTTTCTGCTGGGGTTGTGCCGGTACTTTATGGGCGACTACGAGTCGGCCGAGAAGGCTTTCTCCCTGGTTCTCCAAACCGTTCCGCTAAACGAGGTGTACAACAACCTGGGGGCCACGCTGTCGCAGCAGGGACGCTTCCCCGCGGCGCTGACCAATTTTCGAAAGGCGTTGGACGGCGATTCCACCGATCCCGACTACCACTTCAATATCGGCTACGTGCTCTGGAAAGAAGGCAACTTCTCCGGCGCGGCGGAAAGCTTTCGAGCCGTTCTCGAACGCGAACCGGAAGATAGCGAAGCCAAGACCATGCTGTCGCGTTGCCTGAAAGCCAGCGGTCCCCGGCCCGGCGACCCCAATGCAGACCTCGAGCGGCTAAAAGAGGACTTCAACGAGACCGTGTACCTCCAACTGATCGAAGCTCTTGGCCCGAAATCCTGAAACTGGTGGCGCCACCGAACGAATTACACCGATACAATAGCGAGTTCATGATCTTTCCGTTCCGCGCTGGCCCTGTTTTCACATTTCTGTCTCTCTGCATGGGATTGGGCGCTCAAACCGTGGCGCCCGCCGGTTCCGGACCGGCCGCCGTTCAATCTCCACCCGCAAAACCTGCACAGAACGCCGCCCGTCCAAGCATCGGCGCCTCCGCACAGCGCAATGAAAACGTGGCGATTTACCAGATCGACAACAACGCCGTTAAGGAATCGAACATCCGGCTCGGCAGCCGTGCAACCGTCGTGACAGACGCGCCCGTCGAGGTAAGCTACTACGCCACGGAGCACGGACAGAGCGCAAGCGAACTTGTATTTCTCGCGCCGGTTCCAGCGCCCTCGATCTGGCACGGCGAACTGTACCATTCGCATCAAAACAGCATCTTCAATGCAAGGACCTTTTTCCAGGTTGGGCCGGTGATGCCGTCCCGGCGGAACTTTTACGGAGGCCGGTTCACATCCACGGTTCCCGTCCTCGGCGCTTTGACCGTCACCGCGGATCAGCGCAAAGTGCGCGGCATGGTGAATGGAAACGTGCTGGTGCCCCTGGCATCGGAACGGCAGCCTCTGACAGAAGACCCGCAACTCCGGCGGATTATCAGCCGTTTCCTCGAAGCCTACCCCAATCAACTCCCGAACCGGCTTGATTTCGACCCGCGCGCGCTCAACACGAACGCGCCGCAAACCAGCGACGATACGGATGTAGGTCTGAGAATAGACCGCCCTTTCACAAACAAGAACCGGATCTCCGCCTCTCATGTCCTTACCCGCCGGTGGCAGCACGCCTTCCAACTCGTCGCGGGCCAGAACCCCGATACGGAAATCCACACCCACCGTTCGCGGCTGACCTGGGAGCGCATCTTTTCCGAGGGCACACAGTTGAGCCTGGGCTTCTCGTTCAACCGCACCCGCTCTCTTCTGCTTTCTGAACCGAATGCGGTGGGTCCGAGAGTGCGATTCGGTTATCAGATCGAGGAACTTGGACCCGACAGCCAGTTCCCCATCAATCGGGCGCAAAACGCGTACCGGTGGGGTGCTCTTTTCCGCCGGCAACCGGCGGGATCATCGCACCTGTTCACCCTTGGCGGCGATATCACCCGCTATCAACTGAATGGTGTGGAGGCCAATAACCAGCGCGGCTATTTTCAGTTCACGAATAACTTCGGCAGAACAGCGATTCAAAATCTGCTGGTTGGCACACCTTCTCTCTACGAGGTCACCATCGGGGATTTGTACCGCGCGTTCCGGAGTTCCTCCGCGAACCTGTTTTTCGCGGATAAATGGTCGCTCTCGCAACGATTTCAGCTTTACTTCGGCCTCCGGTACTCTCTCGAAGGCGCCCCTACGGAGGTTCGCCGTGCCAACGGCATTCCGTACGGCTGTGATTGCAACAACTTCAGCCCGAGGTTCTCGTTGGCTTACCGCGCCACAGATCATTGGACCGCGCGAGCCGCTTACAACGTGTCGTTCGGCCAAATTCTGCCGGTTACCTATCAGCAGGTTCGAAATAACCTGCCCCTGGTGCGGTATGTGCAAGTTCAGAATCCCGACTTGATTGAGCCGTTGCGCAACGTTGATTTGAGTTCCGGCCGGACCTCGCCAACCCTTCTCGCCCCGGACCTGGTGTCCCCCTACGCGCACCAGTACAGTTTCACTCTGGAACGTCCGGTGGGAAAGAGCGTGACTATGAGGCTCGGGTATCTGGGCAGCAGAAGCCTGAAGTTGATCAACGTCTACATTACCAATAGGGCAGTTCCGGTGGAGGGCATTCCGCTGACGACCGCAACGGTCGACCAGCGCCGTCCCGACCCGCACCTTTACGAGGTCAACAACATCGTCAATGGTGGAATCGCCTACTTCGATGCGGGTCAACTGACGGTAACGTCCGCTTTTCGAAGCGGCCTCGCCTGGAGCGCCACCTATACCTTTGGCAAGGCCATCGACGAAGGCCCCGACTACACCTTCACTGCAGCCAATCGGGACCTGACTACGGGAAGGAGCCAATGGCAGTACGATTCCTTGAAGGATAAAAAGGGCTTGAGCACCTTCGATTCAACACACTCGCTGACGGTTGCCTACTCGTACGAATTACCCAGCCCGGCAGCGCACACGCGTATCGGGAGAGCGGTGCTGGGAGGCTGGCAGATTTCCGGGATGACACTACTCAAAACCGGCACCCCCCTGACGCTGTTCATCGGCTCGGATGGGCCCGGTTACGGCAATGTCGACGGCGGGCCGAGCGACCGGCCCAATATTCTCGACCCGAGTATTCTCGGAATGACGATTTCAAACCCGGACGTCGCGCCGCGAATCATCACCAGGGACCGGTTCGCCTACATCACGCCGGGCAAAAACCGGGGGTCGCTTGGGCGAAACACGTTCCGCAAGGCGGGAATCGCGAATCTTAACGCTGCCCTGACGAAAGAACTGCGGTGGCGCGGTGCACGCGAATGGGCGGCGCTGCTCAGAATTGAAGCTTACAACCTGGCCAACCATCCTCAATTCGACGAGCCGCAGCGCAACCTTTCATCGCCCGCGTTCGGCAAGATTACGAATACATTGAACGATGGCAGAGTGCTACAAGTTGGATTGCGGATTGTATTGTGAAATAGTACCTGAGCCTTGGTACTGTGCGTTGCCGCGATAAAGGGTGAAGAGGCTATAATCGGAACACCGCATGCTGGAAGCGTTTGGCTTGTCCGATCCCGGCTGTGTGCGGGCTAATAACGAGGACTATTACCTACTCGCCCCTTCGCTCGGCCTTTATATTGTTGCAGATGGCATGGGTGGAGCCAATGCGGGCGAACATGCCTCGAAGCTCGCCGCGCAAACTGTCGCCGATTTTGTATGGCAGGCCGAGGAGCCTTGCGCACAGGTTTTGATGAAGGCTTTCGAAGAGGCCAACCGAAAGGTGATAACGGCCGCCAGTAACGATTCCATGCTCGAAGGTATGGGAACTACGCTGGTCGCGGCGCTGGAATGCGGCGACGATATCCTGATCGCCAGTGTCGGCGATAGCCGCGCCTATGTGTACCACGCCGGGCAATTGCTGGTTATCACGGAGGATCAAACCTGGGTGCATGAAGTCGGCAGGCGCCTGGGTATCGACGAAGCAAGCCTTCGTACCCACCCCATGAGACATGTGCTCACCATGGCCATTGGTGTCAGCGAGCAGTTGCGCGTACATTCCTATGCCGTAAAGCCGCAACCGGGTGCGAACTTCCTGTTGTGCAGCGACGGGTTGCACGGCGTCCTGGACGAGGATTTCATTGCTGAAACGCTCAGCAGCGATGCCTCGCTGGAAGTCAAGTGCGAGCGGCTTGTGAACGCTGCCCGGCAGAACGGCGGCCCGGACAACATCACCACCGTTCTTTTGCGCTCCTGATCTTCCTCGCCGCCCGGCGAAAAACGCATTTTACTTAGGCCAGTACTATCCCAATGGAGATAATCCGAACCCGTCCACCACTAGTCTTTTTCAGGCTATGAAACCGCGCAGAATTGCCGCTTTCGCAGTGGCCGCGCTGCTCATCAACGGGCAGAGCGCCGCGGCGGCGGCCGAAACGCCCTCTGAAATTGCCATTCTCCAGATGAAGGTGATTGAAGGCGACGGCGCTATCCATGCGGTAAGCTCCCGCTCGACGGGGCGCCTTGTCGTACTGGTGACCGACGAAACAGGTAAGCCCGTCGAGGCCGCCGCCGTCAGCTTCCGCCTTCCCGACGAAGGGCCTGGAGGCGCATTCCGGAGCGGCCTGCGAAACGAAATTCTTTTGACCGGACCCGATGGAAGGGCGTCTGTGGGAGGTATCCAGTGGAACGATATTCAGGGGCCGGTTCGCATCCGAATTACGGCAGTGAAGGATAAGGTTCGTGCGGGAATCGTTGTGGATCAGTATCTTTCCGACCAGATTCCGGCCCGAAGCCGCGTTTCCGGAAGTGGAGACGCGCATCCTGGGAAACGTAGTAAATGGCTCGCCATTGCCCTCATCGCTGGTGGTGCGGCCGCGGCAGGGGTCGCGCTCGGCGTCCGAGGTAGTGGTTCCGGCGGCAGTGGACCGGGCGGTTCCCCAAACAACCCAGTCCAGATCGGCACACCCACCATCAGTATCGGGAGTCCGCGGTGAGGAAGACATTTCTTTTGTTGACCCTGGGAGCATGTGTGGCGGGCGCCCAGTCGCTGGATTTCCCGATGCTAGGCTACATCCTGGCAGCCGATCGTGTGGCGCCCCTGTTTGGGGTGGCAGGAGCGTTTTCCATTGGAGAGCCACAATACAACGACGTGCTCTCGGCTGCGTTTTCAGGCCGGGCGGGGCTTCTTAAAACCAGCGGTGAAGTGCTGGTGCTCGATTCGAAAGGCAGGATGACTGCTTCCGTGGTTGCGCCGGCAGGCCCGGCCTTGTTTGCCTTCAGCGCGCAAGGGTTCGCCGGCGGTGCCCTCTTCCCGGCGGCGGGTGAGATCTACCTGTTCCGAGGCGAAAAAGTCACAAGAATCGCTACCGAACTTCCGGCAGGCGAGCCGGTGGCGCTTGGTATTTCCGGTTCCGGCACGATCACCGTTCTCCTGAACCGCGACGGTGGGCTCTGGAAATCGCGTTTTTCTATCGTCAACGGACAATTCGAGATCTCCGAATTCGTTCCGGGAATTCAGGCGCCCGCGGTGTTCCTGCCGGGAGACGGCATCCTCGGTATGTCCGGGGAGGGTCTTGTTGTCCTCTTTCCCGAAAAGGCGAGACAACAAATTCCGTTGCATTTCCATCCTTCCGCCATCGAACGGATTGGTAGCGGCTGGTTGCTGCTTCAAGCCGACAGCGGAGCGCGTTACGGCATCCGGCACGATCAGCCGGAGCACTTGTACGAGTTGCCGGGAGGACCGCAATGACCACCCGGCTGCTCGCTCTGTTAGCTTGCCTGCCATTGATTGGAGCCGCCCAACTCCGCGTCTTCGTGGTAGATGGGGAGGCTGAACGAGAACTGGCGGCGCAATTCGACATGGGAAGAGCCGATGCGGGCGACTCGATTGAAACGCGATTCCGGGTGCGGAATTCGGGCGGGAGTGCCGAGACGGTACGGATTCTCACTCTCGGCGGCGCTGGGTTTTCCTTTTCGAACCGGCCCTCCATCCCCTACATCATCGCTCCGGGCTTCTTTATGGATTTCCGGGTTAAGTTCCAACCAAGCGGCTCCGGTTCCTACAGCGCCAGCCTGACGGTGAACAGCATAACAGGTATTCTCCGTGCATCGTCTCCACCGGTATTAACCGTTACGTCCGAAGGAGTTGCTCTCACGACAAGCTCGCCACTCGATTTCGGCAAGGTGGAACTTGGATCCACCACCGCGCGGCGGATTGCTATTACCAACAACACGCCGGGAACAATAACGCTTTCCACCGTGGCCTTATCGGGCGAGGGCTTTGAACTCAAAACCGCCTTGACACTGCCGCGAGCCTTGCAGCCCCGGACGACGGTGACCCTGGAAACCGTATTTACGCCGAAAGTGGCGGGTTCGTTCGAAGGTAAACTGCTGGTCAACGACCGTCTGTTCAGGCTTAAGGGCGCCGCGGCGTCCCCGCCTGTGCCCCGCGCGACGATTTCGATTTCTCCTGCGGTGACCTCCAGCGGGAAACAGCCAAAGGTGAGTATTGAGTTGGCCTCACCCGCCGCATTTCCCGTCACGGGTGTGCTCACACTCGCCTTTCAGGCGAACGGTTCCCACAGCGACCCTACCATCCTTTTCGTGCGTAGCGGGTCGAAGAGCATCGGATTCACGGTTGCCCAGGGCGAAACGAGGGCGACGTTTTCGGGCGGCGAAACCGAAACGGCGCTGCAAACCGGCACAACCGCCGGGACCATCACACTCCGAATCGTCTCGAACAGTGATACCCTCTCGATTGCGATTCCGGCAACGCCCGTCGTCGTCGATATGGCGCGAGGGACACGGACCTCTTCCGGTCTCGACATCGAATTGACAGGATTCGACAATACACGTTCGGTGTCGCAGTTGCGGTTTCAATTCTTCGACCGCAATGGACGCGCCATCGGTTCTGGGCCGGTTTCCGTGGATGCCGGTGCGAATTTCCGCAGCTTCTTTGAAGCCTCCGCTCTGGGCGGCCTCTTTTCGCTTCGAGCTTCCTTTCCGGTTTCCGGCGATGCCTCGCAAATAGCGGGCGCCGAGGTGGAACTCGTGAATTCAGCCGGCTCCACCCGATCGCAGCGAATTCAATTCTGAATTCGGCCTCCCGCGGGCGGTGGCCATTATTCCTCCCGGAGAATCGAGTCCGTGCTATCGCGGAACCGGCTCATGTCCCAGCTTCGAGATCTCGCGGGAGCAGGTCGGGAGATCGCGCGATCTCCCCGCTCGATGGTGCATCATTATTGCCGCCCCCTGGACATTTTTGAAGACTGCGCTGGAGCGCTCGTGGTATCACGCGGAGGCAATTGCCGACGAGGAAATCCCAGACCCTTGGAAGACGGGCCTCCACACCGGCGGCCCGCCGCGCACGCGGAAACCGCTATCCTGGGTGCTTCATGCAGGCAGTCGCTTTAACCATCGCCGGTTCCGATCCCAGCGGCGGTGCGGGAATTCAAGCGGATCTCAAGACCTTCCATCAGTTCGGCGTCTATGGCGAGGCCGCTATTACGCTGTTGACCGTGCAGAATACGCAACGGGTGAGCAGAGTGGAGACGGTTGCTCCCGATCTGGTCCGGCAACAGATTGAGGCGGTACTCCAGGACATCCCGCCCGGAGCCGCCAAGACGGGGGCGCTGGGAAATCGCAGTATCGTCGAGACCGTTGCCGCCCTCGCGGCAGACTTCGACTTTCCCCTTGTCGTCGATCCGGTGATGATCAGCAAGCATGGAGCGCCGCTGATGGGAGAGGAAGCGCGCGATGCGCTCGAGAGGCTTTTGCTGCCCGTGTCTTTTCTGATCACGCCCAATCTCGCGGAGGCAGCGGTGCTCGCGGGTATCGCCGTCGGGAATGTCGAAGATATGAAGGAGGCAGCACGGCGGTTGTGCGGAAAAGGCGC
>CAADGY010000200.1 GCA_900696665.1 uncultured Acidobacteriota bacterium | reverse complement strand
TCTTGTGACACCCGCAGACGAAAGGGCGGGACAACAGGGAACACAAACATCGGCCTAAACCGGCGCGCCAGTCCTCGACCCTACGTGGGAGGGCCTCGGGGTGCGGCTCCCCGGGGCTACTTAACGCGCTATGACTGGCATGAACGGCACGACGGAGGCGGATATGGATATGACGTCACAAGGGACGGGTGTGTCCCGGCGCAGATTCGTGAGAACAACCGCAAGGGTGGCTTTGGCGGCGGGAGGCGCACCGGTCCGGGCTCAGCAGAGGCAACGGGCGGCGGACAGGTTGTCTTCAACCTCTGCCACGTTGGAAAAAATCTCAGCGAACCTATTCCGGGTGCAAGACACGTGCAACGTTTACCTGATCCGTGACGGCGCCCGTGCATTACTGATTGATTTCGGGGCGGGCAAGATTCTCGATTACTTGCCCCAGCTTGGCGTCACTCAGGTGGATTGCATTCTCCACACGCACTTTCATCGGGACCAATGCCAAGGCGACCATTTGGCGGTCGGGCGGGGAATCCCAATCGCGGTTCCCGCCTATGAGCATCACCTGTTTACCGATGTTGAAAACTTCTGGCGCAATCGTCGTGTGTTTCACGAGGGCTATGCAACTCGTAACGACTATAATTCGCTCACGGCGAGCATCCCGTTCGCGAGTAAGCTCCAGGACTACCAGAAATTCTCGTGGAGGGGCCGGGACTTGTTTATTTTACCGACGCCAGGGCATACCCTTGGCTCGGTCACGATTCTCGCGGAAGTCGACGGCAAGAGAGTAGCGTTTAGCGGCGATTTAATGCACAGCCCCGGGAAGGTCCTTACGCTCCACGATTTGCAGTTCCACTACGGCGAATACGACGGCGTGGACTTCACGGCCTTCTCGCTGGCGGCGCTTCAGGACCAGAGGCCCGAGTTACTGTGCCCGTCTCATGGTGCGCCGCTTGCCAATCCTGGAACGGCCATCCGCGAGACCACTGCACAACTCGCCGAGTACTACCGGTTGGCAACGGGCCTCCTCTCCGGGACGAGCCGGAATCCCACTGTGGACAACGCTCCCTTCGCGGTAAGTCCGCATTTGGTTTCCAGTAGCGGGACCTCTTCCAGGTTCTACACCATCATTAGTAATAGCGGCAAGGCTTTCCTCGTCGACTACGGGTTCCCTAGCGGAGACTTTTCGCGCGCCTTTGTCCAGGCCACGGCCGTAAACGACCGATGCCGCTTTGTCGAACACAACATCAACGCCTTAAAGTCGCGCTTCGGCGTGAAAACGATCGACGTAGCCATGGCGACCCATACGAACGATGATCACGATTGCGGTTTCCCTTATCTGAAGCGGCATTACGGCACGAAAGTGTGGTGTTTAGAAAGCATGGTGGAGATTCTTCAGAACCCGTGGGGGGAGAGATCGGGATCTCTTCTGGCGGAGTCCATCCAAGTCGACCGGTCCTTTCGGCACGGCGAGACCTTCAGGTGGGAAGAATTTGAGTTCACGATAACCCATAACCCAGGACACTGCGAGCATCAGATGGCGCTGTTTGTCACTATTGACGGGCAGCGTATAGGATTTACCGGCGACAATTACTTGAGTCCAACAAAGCCCGGGGGTGCGATGCGAATTCGGCCCGTATTTCTTGACCAGACTTATAGCAATAGTTATCAAAAGGCGATTCGCACTCTCAGTGAACAGCGGCCAGACCTCATTGCACCGGGCCATGGAAACCCCTTCCCACTAACCGAGCAAATGCTTCTCGCGACGATAACCGGGATCGATCAGCAGGCTGAATTCTACAAGAAATTGATTGCGGACCCGGACTGCGATTTCGGTATGGATGCCAGCTGGGTCAGGATCTATCCCTATCAGATAGTGATCGCTGCGGGTGGCTCGGTATCGGCGGAGATCCGTGTTCGCAACTACCGCCCAACGCCGATGAGGATGGGAGTGGCGTTCGTGCTTCCGGCCGGCTGGCGAACGGAGCCCGAGTTATTGCACTTCGAAGCACCTGCACGAGGAACGGCCTCTCGCCAGTTCCGCCTCTTCGCGGCGCGCGGCGGGGTGAAGTCCGCTCCCAGGTTGGCGATTGCAGCCGACGTGACGGCTGATGGTAAGCACCTTGGGCAAATCGCTGAAGCGGTGGTCAACATAGAATCGTAGTAGTAACTGTCGCTCTGGGCGCCCGGCGGTCAACGTCTGTTTCTCCGTTGGAAAACGGCTGAGGTCCGGGCCGTATACACTCAGCGCTACCTGCACGGTTCCCACTCCGATCGCGTCAATGCCGGTCAAATCCACGCCGCTCATGCGGAACAGCGCCTCTCGCATGGGTTCTTCCATGCGTTTCTTCATGTTTTTGGCCTTGACACCTCACACTTTGCGCTTGACAGGCGCCCCAAGACGGCTGTAAAAATACTTTGCCAGAAACGGATATAGGAGTTCAATTATCGAACATGCGCCCTGGTGGTACGTGCACCCCCCCCGGGGCGGCATAGGAAGGTGCAACATGAGCATACGAAATTGTCGTCCGCCCGCGCTGCTGAGCGTTGCGGGCTTGGCGTGCGTCCTGGCCGGCACGGCGTCCGCGCAGTCGGGCACAGGCAGCGTACGGGGAACCGTCCGGGATCAGACCGCTGCGGTGATCTCCGGCGCCAGATTGGACCTCACTAATACCGCTACCAACATTGTCTTGAGAACGACCGCTAACGAAGTCGGCATCTATGTTTTCCCCTCGGTCAACCCGGGATCCTACGTACTCAAGATAGAATCCCCTGGCATGCAGACCGTCGAGGTCGCCGTGCAGGTGCAGGTGCAGCAGTCCACCGTGTACGACGCCGTCATGCAGGCCGGAAGCACCGAAACCAAGATCACTGTCTCGGCCGAGGCCGCACCCCTGCTAGTGGTGGATAGCGCCACTCTCGGGAACGTCCTCGAGCGCCGCCGCATCGAGCAGTTACCTATCAACGGCCGGTCCATCGAGAACCTCCTGGTCACCGTTCCGGGACTCGAGAACCCCAAGCCCGGCGGCAACATCCAGGTCCGTTCGTTCGGCATGATGGCCGGCGCCCACAACTACTACTTGGACGGCGCCGTGCTCGAACAGTCCATGTGGAACGAGGGCACCATCCAGCGGCCGCCCGGCCTGGATACCATTCAGGAGTTCAAGGTCGAGAACAATGCACACTCGGCCAAGTACTCCCGCATGACCAGCATCGTCATGTCCACCAAGAGCGGCACTAATCAGCTTCACGGCGCGGCGTTCCTGACCAACCGCAATAACGCTTACGGTAAGGCGCGAGCCCGCACGGATCTGGGTGAGTTTCCCGAGTTGAACCGCAACGAATGGGGCGCCAATGTGGGGGGCCCCGTCGTCCTGCCCAAGATCTACGACGGCCGGAATCGCACCTTCTTCTTCGGCGCTTACGAGGGCTACCGCAACAATGCGCCCAGTTCGCTCTCCGCGCGCGTTCCCACCGCCGCCATGCGCAACGGCGATTTCAGCGGCCTGCTCGACAGCCAGGGGCGGCTCAGCGTCCTATACGATCCCCTCACTACCGATACCCGAAGTTGGAGTCGCCAGCCCTTCTCCTACGGCGGCAAGGTCAACAACATCGACCCAAAACGCATCAGTCCCGTGGCCGCTTACATCTTCCAGGTGATGCCCGATCCCACCTTCGGAGACCGTAACCCGCTCTTGGAAAGCAACTGGTACGGGCCCGCACCCAACAACGCCAAAGAATTGACGGTGACCTCGCGCGTCGATCACCGCTTCACCGACAACGACCAGTTCTACGCCCGCCACACCGAGGGACGGCATAGCCTCATCAGCGTCCCATATGCCTCCCTGGGAAATGTTCCGAGTCTCAATCAGGTGGGCAACTTCGGCCGGCAGGACGGGCTGAATCGCAGTACCGCCCTCTCCTGGATCCATACCTTCTCGCCCACCCTTTTCAACGAGCTTACCGCCAGCTACTCCCACGCCTACCGGCTCTCCGGTACCGGCGCCCCCGGAGTCAGCTACGCCGATCAGCTCGGGTTGCCCAATCCATTCAACCTCACCGGCTTCCCGTTCCTCGCCGAAATCGGAATCACGCCCACACAGTATCTTCGGGCCAATCACACCAACCGATACGATCACGCCTTTTATATCTTCGACGACAACGTCACCAAAGTCGTCGGCAAGCACGAGTTTCAGTTCGGCGTGCACATCCGCTTCGACAGGCTGTCTACGCTGCCGCAGCAGACCTTCGGGACCGGCACTACCTACTTCAACACCGGTGCCACCAGCCTCTACGATCCCGCCACCAGCCACACCAATCCCCAGGCCACGACGCGCACCGGGCACAACCTGGGCAATCTCTATCTGGGAATCGCCAACTACGCCACGCCCCGGCGCAGAGGCGTCTACAACCTGCGGCGCCAGGAGCACGCCTTCTATTTCCAGGACAACGTCAAGGTCACTCCGCGCCTCACTCTCAACCTCGGGGTGCGCTATCAGCTCACGCCGTTCCCCGGAGAAGCCAACGGGATCTACGTCCCCAATTTCAGCTACGCCTCCCGTTCGGTCGTTCTGGGCCAGCCGCTGGACAAGCTCTACTCCGCCGGCGTCACCACGCCTCAGGAGATCCAGATGTTCCAGAACATCGGCGTGAAGTTCGAGACCTGGGACCAGGCCGGACTGCCGCGAAAGGGCGCCCACGACAACTGGCACGACTGGGGACCCCACCTCGGCATGGCCTATCGCTTTGGCGACGGGCGCACCAGCTTCGTCGTCCGCGGCGGCTACAGTGTCTCCTACTTCAACGAGGGCCTTTACTCGTGGATGGACCAGACCGCCGCCGGCACCCCCTTCGGCGTCAACTTCCAGAACTTCTCCAACACCAGTTCTGCGGAATCGCCGGACGGCATCAGCGCCTGGGCCATGCGTTCGGTTCCCACCGTCTTCGCCGGCGTTAACAGCAGAGATGCTGTCACGCTGGACCGGCCGGTGCCCTTGAGGCCCGGCCAGACCTCCAATTACTTCTTTAACCCCAGCCAGCCCACCCCCAAGGTACAGGACTGGAACTTTACCCTGGAGAAGGAGGTTTTCACGAATACCGTCTTCCGGGGCGGCTACGTCGGCAACCACGGCAGCAACCAGATGCAGATCTGGCCGTTTAACGACGCCACCCCCAGCTACATCTGGTACGCTACCACCAGGAACCCGATGCCTACCGGTCTCTACTCCGGCGTGGCTACCCGTCCTTACGACCAGCAGACCTACGGCGACCTCATCGAATACCGCAAGACCGGCTGGTCCAACTACCACGGCGTACAGATGCAGGTGGAGCGCAGCTATAGCAAAGGCGTCGGCTTCCAGCTCAGTTATGTCATCAGTAATGCACTGCGCGCCGGGGCCGACAACGGCAACTCCGGCTATGGCTCCAGCATCCCGGCCCTCAACTCTTTCCTGCCGGGAACCGTGCCCGCCGGCGACAATGAGCGCAACCGCTTCCTCAACTACCGCCGCGACCCTTCGATTCCCAAGCACCGCGTGCGGTTCAACTGGATCGTGGACCTGCCCTTCGGCCGGGGCAAGTGGCTGGGCCGCAACGCCGGTGGCGTGCTCGACAGGTTCATCGGCGGCTGGCAGGTTGCCGGCCTCGGCACGATCTACTCCACCTACACGGCCCTGGCCACCAACCACTGGAACGTCACTGGAGAGCCCGTCCGCACCTACGGCTACGATTACCCCATTGAGGACTGCCGGAGCGGCACCTGCTACCCCGGCTACCTGTGGTGGAACGGCTATATCCCATCCAACCGGATCAACAGCGTGGATGCCAACGGCAGACCCAACGGCGTAATGGGCGTCCCGGCGGACTACAAGCCCGCCGTCACCCCCCTGATTCCCTGGGGCACAACCACCCTGCCACCCAACGCGCCGGCTAACACCGTGGTTTCCACCTACTGGGACACCAACAACGTCTGGATTCCACTCAACAACAACACCACCCAGCGAATCGCCTACAACGACAATCTGCACCCGTTCCGAAACCAGTACATCGGCGGACCGAGGCAGTGGAACCTGGACGCCTCCCTGTTCAAGCGTGTCCGCGTCACCGAAGCTTCGGAGCTGCGCTTCACGGTGGATGCCTTTAACATCTTCAACCACCCCAACAATCCGAACAGCGGGAGTGACGGCGTGATGCTAACCAACGGCCAGTCCGGCGCCGCCCGCGTGCTTCAGCTTTCGGTGCGGTTCTCCTGGTAGTATCCGGAGCCGCAACCTCCACGGTACGGACGGACTATTCCGGCCCGTCCGTACCGCCTGCGATCAACCTGAATTCCGAAGTTCAGGTGCGCTTGGCCTGTAAGCTCTGAGACAACAGAGGGGTGGAGACTGAGAGCGCGGACAAATCTGTGCCGCGGGAAATCGACGCTCTGCTGTCCAGCGAGCGACTAATCCTGCGCG
>CAADGY010000199.1 GCA_900696665.1 uncultured Acidobacteriota bacterium | reverse complement strand
GGGTCATGCCCTATTGTGAAGGTGCTCCAGAACAGGATCAATAGTAAATGTTCCGGCACCAAACATTTCCACTGACACTCGATTGGCGCGGGCCTGAACGCTCCATTTTGCGACGCAAAGTAGCTAGACCGCTGCCGGTTCCGGGATGCGGCTCGCGCGCCACAGTTCGAGATAGGGTTGCAAGTCACGCATCATCTGCCGGAACTGTGCGATATCGAGAGATTGGGCGCCATCGCTGACCGCTTTTTCGGGGCAGGGGTGGCACTCCACTAACAGGCCGTCCGCTCCTATAGCGACGCCCGCCCGCGCAAGAGGTGGCACAAGGCTGCGTTTTCCCGTGGCATGGCTCGGGTCCAGCACCACGGGCAAGTGAGTCAGTTCGTTCAAAACACTCACAGCAGCAATGTCGCACGTATTGCGTGTAGCGGTTTCAAAGGTGCGTATGCCGCGTTCGCAGAGGATGACATTGGGATTGCCATGGGCCACTACATATTCCGCTGACATCAGGAGTTCCTTGATGGTGGAACTCATGCCGCGTTTCAGCAATACCGGCCGGCCGCATTTCCCCAGCGTCTTCAGCAGAGCGAAATTCTGCATATTGCGCGCGCCAATCTGGAGGACATCGGCGTATTCGGCCACCAGGTCGACATCGCGGTCGCTCATCACCTCGGTGATTATGGCCAGGCCCGTAGCCTCGCGGGCCTTAGCCAACAACTTCAACCCTTCACGTTCGAGCCCTTGAAAGTCGTAAGGCGAAGTACGCGGCTTGAAGGCTCCACCTCGCAGCACCAGCGCGCCGGCCTCGGCGACCGCTGTAGCGGTCTCCATAATCTGCCGCTCGTTTTCAATGGAGCATGGGCCGGCCATCATTACAAACTCTTCGCCGCCGATGGTTAACCCGTCGAAAGAGATGACCGTCCGGCCCGGGTTAAATTCCTTGCTGACAAACTTGTAGGGGGCCGAAATCCGGACCGCCTTTTCAACGTACGGTAAGGCTTCAAGAGACTCGAGGCAGGCGGTTACGTCGCCGACCCCGACAGCCCCGATCACGACCCGTTGCTCCCCTTGGATGGAATGCACTTTGTATCCGTATTCCCGAATACGTTCGCAGACATATTCGATTTCCTCCCGCCGCGCGTCCGGCTTCATGGAGATGATCATGTTTGCCCCCTAAAAAGTGAAAACCCACTCATTGCTGAGTGGGTTGGTTCACTACGTGTTCCTAAAACTCATCTTCCAACACCACTCGGACCGGCTCAGGCGAAATGCCAGAACCGGAACGTAAACGAGTAGGTGAAGGAAACCACCATAGAAATTAGAATTTTAGCTCCGGACGAATCCGGAATGCAAGAAAAAAATATGAGGGGATCAACAGTTACATAATGGGGGCTGCGAGATAGTCCGAAATAGTCGAGGGCGTCGTAGACTGTGATACGCATGCCGCGGATGCACGGCTTGCCGCCCATCCTGCCCGGATCGATCGCGATGATCCTCTTGTAATCCATCGGTTCTTTTCACAACGCCCCTAGTAGCATAGCTGGGCTTGCCAAGATTGAAGGGCATGTAACGATAATATTGTTGGAGAGACAAGCTCGCCTCTGGTTCGTCCACAACGACTATGTCTGAATTCATGCCCGCCCTGGTGAAGCGGAACGGCTCACGCGGACTTACACTCGATAGCGTACCCAAGCCGGTTCCACAACGAAACGAAGTTTTGATCCGCATCCTCAAGACCGGTATCTGCGGAACTGACCTGCACATCTTTCAATGGGATGAATGGGCACAGCGCCGTCTGCACCCGCCTTTGATCATCGGACACGAGTTCATGGGTGTCGTGGAAGCCGCCGGTGACGGATGTACTCAGAACTTCAAACCCGGCGATTATGTTTCGGGCGAAGGACACCTCGGTTGCAACCAGTGCTATTTCTGCCGGACCGGACAGGGCCATATCTGCCGCACGGTCCAGATCATCGGCGTGGACTGCAACGGCTGCTTTGCGCGCTACATGGTAATGCCGGAAGGTAATCTCTGGAGGCTCAAGCCGGAGATCCCGCACGAAGTCGCCGCCATCTTCGACCCGTACGGGAATGCGATGCACACGGTGATGGCGCAGCCCGTCGCCGGGAGAACTGTCGCTATCATCGGCGCCGGAGCCATCGGTTTGATTGCCTGCAAGATCGCCGAAGCCGCCGGGGCGCTCTCCGTTACCGTGGTGGAACCGCATCCTCGCAAGCGGGAACTGGCTTTCTCCTATGGCGCCCAGTTAGTTTTCGATCCCAGAGAAGATGGATGGAAACAGAAGTTGCTGGGCAGCACGCCCGATCACGTCGGCTTGGACGTTGTTCTGGAAATGTCCGGCAGCGTAACGGGAATTCACGATGCCTTCGACCTCGTACGCCCCGGCGGTGACGTGGCGCTGTTGGGTATACCGTCGCGCGAGGTGCAGTTGGACCTTTCCGGCGCCATCATCTTCAAAGGCGTTACCGTGCGTGGCATTAACGGGCGGCTGATGTTCCAGACCTGGTATCAGTGTGAGAGGTTCCTGATGGATCACAAACTCGACTTACGCCCTGTTATTACACACCGCTTCCCGTATCGGGACTACGAGCAGGCGTTCGCGGTTTTGGAACAGGGTGAAGGCATCAAAGTGCTGCTTGATTGGGAGGAGGACTGAAGCGATGACCGATCCATTATCGTATCTCGGAGATCAATTGAACGCCTGGCGGCAGGCGGGGACCTTCCAGACACTGCGTCAGCTCCAGACCGCCTGCGAGCCAGTGTCGCGTTTTGACGGGCGCGAGGTCATTAACCTCGCATCGAACAACTATCTCGGACTGGCCAATCATCCCAAGCTGGTGGAAGCCGCGCTTGATGCCACGCGGCGCCTGGGCGTCGGCTCCGGGGCGGTGCGCACCATTTCGGGCACCATGGCGATCCACATGGAACTCGAACAGAAGATCGCCCGGTTCAAGAGCGTCGAGGCTTGCGTAGTATTTCAGTCGGGGTTCGCAGCGAATGCCGGGACGGTGTCGGCGATTCTCGGTCCGGACGATCACATCATCTCGGACCAGTTGAATCACGCCAGCATTATCGATGGCGCGCGGCTGTCGAAAGCAAAGATCCACGTGTTCCCGCACAAGGATGTCGCCTCGGCCGCCCGTATCCTGTCGGAATTGGACGGAGCGCCCGGGCGCAAGCTGCTGATCAGCGACGGCGTATTCTCCATGGATGGTGACATCGCGCCAATGCCGGAGTTGACGGCTGTCGCGGAACGCCACGGCGCCATCATGATGGTGGACGACGCACATGCGTCCGGAGTGCTAGGGCGTGCGGGGCGCGGCACCATTGATCATTTCGGATTGCATGGCAGGGTCCACGTGCAGGTCGGTACGCTTTCGAAGGCCGCCGGCGTGCTCGGAGGATACGTGTGCGGCAGCCGCGATCTCATCGAGTTTCTTTATCACCGCGCGCGTCCGTTCTTATTCTCGACCTCGCATCCTCCGGCCGTAGCGGCGGCGTGCATCGCGGCCTTCGAGATCATGGAGAATGAGCCGGAACGGATCGAGGCGCTCTGGGATAACACAAGGTACTTCAAGGCAACGCTCGCTTCCGCCGGCTTCGACACGGGCGCAAGCGAAACTCCCATCACTCCTATCCTGGTGGGCGAAGCGAAAACCGCGCACGCATTCTCGCGAGCGCTGTTTGAGGAGGGGCTGTTTGCGACAGGCATCGGCTATCCCACCGTGCCCGAAGGAAAGGCCCGCATACGCACTATCGTGACGGCCACTCACACGCGCGAACAATTGGACAGGGCGGTGGAGATACTGGTTCGCGTCGCACGCCGTATGAACATACTGCGCGCGCCGCTTCCGGCTGCGTAGCACCGTGTTGATCCGACCGGCTATCTGATCGCACTGGCCTGCGGCTGCGCCTGAAGGTCGCGGATTGTTTGACGGGACATGCCTGCGTGCGGTTTTGCCACTGCGTTTCCGGGAGTCCTGGTCCTGAACTCTTGGAGGACCAGAACGGCACTGCTCTCAGCGGCGATCATGGGCGCGTCTTTGGGTTATTCCTCATTCCTGCTTTTCACCGCTTGCCAGAGCGGCCATACGATGTGAGGACAAGGTGCCAGTCTTTGGCGTATCCCACAGCATCTCTTAGGGTTGAGGAAAATCCCGCGTGAGAAACCGTCGTTGCCAGCCCGGCACAAGCCGGTCCATCAGCACGAACAGCTTGAGACCGTGATTCTCCGACCAGGAATCGCAGTGTACCCGCATTCCAAGACCTTCCATCGAGCCGTCAAATCCGACGAACCGGCTCTTACCGGAGCCATCCGTTTTACGGTCGCGTTCGCACTACCCCCGGGTCGGTAAAGCGGTGATGAACAAGCTCAAGCTGCGACGACGATTCGGGTCGAGGCCACCGAGTTCCGCAATGCCAAGGTGCGGGAGAAGATCGACGAGTTCATAACAGGGCACGGGGCGAGTCGGAACGCAGAAGCACAGGCTAAGTGGAATCGGATCTGAAAGGCAACTTCACCCTCGCGAATGGAGTGATTACGCTTATCGTTCACCATTCCAGGTGCGGCGGTTCGTCTGAATGGCTCTTGCGGTCCGCACTGTGAGGGGACGAATTTGCGGGGTGCGAAAGAATCCAGCGTTCGGACTCGACGCGGGCCGCACGATCGGCGGCAAGTAGCGCTACACCGGCTTGCCGACCGGGCCGGGGCCGTAATCGTGCAAGGCCTCTTTGATACTGAGTCCGGCGACTTCAATGCGTGCCAGGTCCGTTGTGCCGATGCCTTTCGCCTCGGCCAGTTTCAAGGTATTGTCGCCGCGAACAAAGGGCTTGGTTCCCCGTTCGGCTCTCGGATCGTAGCCCATCACGGCCATCGATACGGCGTCGACGCAAACCGGGTTCTTGCCGCACAACAGCAGGCCAGGCTTGATGATCTGCACTCCGGGATTCCACGCGCCCTCTCCGCCGCGGATCGACGCCACACCGTCGACGATGGAAAGATCGATGGGCCGTACGGCGACGAGGTCGGCTGTTACGCGGGGGACACGATAGCCGGGATCGCGAGGAGAATCCGGATGAAGCTCCTGGTCCACTCCTTTGGGTGGTGTTTTCGTGCCAGAGTGGCACACGGGTCCGCGCTCCTGTTGGGGATTTTCATTCCCGTCAGTGCCCGCGTCGCCGCCGTATAGGGAGCACGGTGTGTTGCCGAAGTTATTCTTCAGCGCCATCGTGACACCGGCAATCCAGTGGTTCTTCAGCTTCGATAATGAGGCATAAACATCGCAATCCACAAAGGAGTGGTTCAGGTGATAAGCCGGAAAGACGTAACCACCACCCGGCACCGGGATGCGAACGTACTTAGCAGCCTGTCCCTTGTTCTGCACGTTTTCCCATTCCACCTTGCAGCCGGCGTTGTTGATGGCCTGGATATCCAGGCCGTACCGGGCCCAGAGATCCGGATCCTGGCGGGCTGGGAAAAAGCTTTCAATCAGCCTCACACGCCGCGCGCCCGCGCGCGCGAGAAGATGCACCAGCGCGAGCACCGTGTCCGGGTTGTTGCGGTAGGGAAGATCCGCACGCTCGGGAAAGCGAGCAGGGTTGCCTGTGAGGTTCAGCTTCACTGCGACCGTCTTGCCCTTTACCAGCGAGCCGATGCCGCCAATCTGGTCGAAGATGCGCGCCATTTTGGATTCGAGACTGTCGCTGTAAGTGCGGCAGCGCGCAATAGCGACCGTGGCGGCCGGGGCCGAAACTGCCGGCCTTGGCAGGGCTGCCGCCGCGCCAACTGCCAGCACCTCACGCCGGGTCAGGACCGTTTTCATTGCCGTCTTCTCCCCTCCATCTCACTTACTTCTTCATCAGGTGCTTGTCCGCAAAGTTCAGATACTGCTCCCAGTCGTAATCCGTCACATCATGCTTTCCGGAGCGGATATGATATCCGATCGTATCCATCACGGGATGGTTCACAGGCGGCATCTCGTCCACGCCCAATCCGGAAGCGCCAAATAACTTGTAGACCGGCTCGGCATACCTGGCGCTCAGGAACTCGCCTTTGGGATCCGCCCAGCGGTCTTCTTCGGCGCTTGCTACATAGACCGGGCGCGGCGCGATCAGCGCGATGAGCATGTGCTGGTCAAAGGGCAGCCCGTTTTCGTTTCCGTTATAGCGATTGAAGTTGTCCGCGAACCAGTGCGGAAAAGATGTATTGATGATACGGACGGTCTCTCCGAATTGTCTGCGGCTCAAGGCCGCGCCGCCGCAGCCTGAGTCGTTGGAGATGACGAGAGCGAAACGTGTGTCCACAGCGCCCGCCCAAAGTGCGGTCTTGCCGAGACGCGAATGGCCCATTACGGCCACGCGGCGCGCGTCGATGTCTTTATCGGTCTCAAGGTAATCAAACGCCCGGCTCAGCCCCCAGGCCCAGGCGCCAATGGAGCCCCACTCGTCCGGGCCCGGCTTGGTTTGTCCGGGCCGGTAGAACATGGGTTGGACGCCATTCTGGAACCCGTCGTCGAAGTCCGGATCGATATCGCCGTAGTAGATCGTAGCCAGTCCATAACCGCGCGCCAGAATCTTGTCGACGGGCCAGCGGCTATGAGCCGCGCCGCGGGATTGCTCCGTTGCGCGATTGTTCACAACGCCGGTCTTGGGGTTTGGCCGCATCCACGCCGTCGAGAGTGTTATGCCAGGGTCGGGATGAATGGCATGATTGCCCTGGAAGTTGAGTCCTATAAAAAGCGGCACCGGTTTGGTGGCATTCCTCGGCAGATAGAGGAGTATGTCCATCTTCGGCCCGTTCTTCCGGCGCGAGAAATAGACCCTCACCTGTTTGCGAATCGCGCTGCCGCCGAGCGCGTTACGATCGATGGATTGCGGCTCGAAGTGCATATCCCGCGGCTTGCCGGGACTGTATCCGAACATCTCGGATTCAAACAGCCGCAGGATTTCTGGGCGGCGCACGTTGTTCCAGGTTTCGGCATCCCTCACCACTTCGCCATCGAGGGTCAGCAGCGGGTCCGGCAGGATGTAAGCTGGTACCTTTGATTCGTCGTAGTTAACGTCATGGCGCTGGGCCCAGGCCGCCCCGGCGAAAAGGAACAAAGCGGCGGGCGCTATTCGAACAGCCATTTTCACTCGCACACCCTTAACTTACAGGATTCTTCGGCGCCGTGCCGCATGGGGAGCAACCCGCGGCGAGCGGCCGGCGGAGTGGTACAAGCAATTCTCACCACCATGATGCGGTGCTTCCTCTTTCTCCTTTGTCACCGCCGGTGCAAAAATCCCCATAGTGCCGGTTGAAAATTCCCCAGCCCTTGCGAGGTGGTGTATACCCGCATCGACGTCTGACGGAGGAGGTGCGGGCGAGGTGCTATTGGGGAGAAACGTG
>CAADGY010000198.1 GCA_900696665.1 uncultured Acidobacteriota bacterium | reverse complement strand
GGGTGCGCGACAGGAAACGGACCTTCTGGCACGCTAAGCGGCGCGCCTCTACGCGTCCGAACGACGCCGGCACTGAAGTGAGCCTGTCTCTCGTGGATCTTTCCGGGCGGACCTCACGGCCGGAGCTCGATACCCTCACGGTGCGATGTACGTGTACAAACAGGGATCTGCCATTCCGGTTGCCTTTCGGGAATGAGGCATCGGGGGATTTCGAGCCGGAGGGACTGACGCCGGTCCGCCGCGTGGTGGCACTGCGGAAACCGACCCCGACAGTGCGGCCGCCGCTCGGCAAGGGAGCGCTGTGGAGGCTGATTTCGCATCTGTCTCTGAACTATCTTTCCCTTGTGGACGAAGGGAAGGAGGCGCTGCAGGAGATTCTGCGGCTTTATGAGTTCACCGGATCGGGGTTTCTCGAAAAGCAGATCGCCGGTATTGTGAGCCTGTCGAGCAGACGCCATTTCGCTCGTGTCATTTCGGAGAACGGCGTTGCTTTTGTGCGCGGGACGCGATGCGAAATCGAGTTCGATGAAGAGCAGTTCGCCGGCGGCGGCGTATACCTGTTTGCGAGCGTGTTGGAACATTTTCTGGGGCTGTATGTTTCCATCAACAGCTTTAGCCAGTTGGTTGCGCGGACCAGACAGCGAAGGGAGAATCTGAGGGAGTGGCCACCGCGGGCCGGACGGAAAATTCTCGTTTGAGGGAATCGCCGGTAGAAGACCTGCTTCGGCGGGAGCCCTACCGTTTCGAATTCTTTCAGGCAATGCGGTTGTTGAAGCGGCTTCAGCCCGGCCGCGCGCCGGTGGGGCGATTTACGCCGCCTGCGACCGAAGCGGTGCGCATTGGCGCGAACCCGTCGATGGCGTTTCCCGCCAGCCAGATTCAGGCGCTCGAGTGGGAAGGTAGCGGACAGCCGAGCATGATCGTCAATTTCATGGGGCTTACCGGTCCATTGGGAGTGTTGCCGCTCTACTACACGGAACTGCTGCTCGAAAGGAAACGTGCGGGAGATACCGCCCTGCTCGCGTTCCTCGATATTTTCAACCACCGCATTACCTCGCTGTTCTACCAGGCGTGGGAGAAGTACCGCTTTTACGTTACCTATGAACGCGGTGAGCGTGACCGGTTTTCGCGGTATCTGCTCGACCTGATTGGCCTGGGTAGTAAAGGACTGCAAAACCGGCAGGCCGTTGCGGACGATTCGCTGATTTACTATTCCGGACTGCTCGCACTCCAGCCGCGTTCGGCCGTGGGCCTCAAACAATTGATCGGGGACTACTTCGATGTGCCCGTGGAAGTGGAGCAGTTTGCCGGCGGTTGGTATCCGCTGGACCGGTCGACGCAGACGCGATTCCAGGACCGCCGGACGCATTCCGAGCAGTTGGGTGTGGGAGCGGTGGTGGGTCATGAAGTCTGGGATCCGCAATCGGCCGTGCGGCTCCGCCTTGGCCCGCTGCCGCTTGCGCGCTACCTGGAGTTTCTGCCGAACGGGAGCGCGTACGACGCCTTGCGCGCCCTGACGCGATTTTACTCAAACGATGGTCTGGACTTCGAGATCCAACTGGTTCTCGAACGGGCGGAGGTGCCGCAGTGCGAACTCGGCGCCAGCGGTGAGAGCGGTCCTCTGTTGGGGTGGATCACCTGGGCAGCGTCCGCGCCCATGGAGCGCGACCCCGATGAAACAATTCTGAAGATGTGAGCGGAAGGAGATATTGATGAGCGTCAATCTGAAATCATTGATCGGGAAATTGAACGATGCTACCCGAAGCGCGCTGGAGGGGGCGGCCGGGCTGTGCCTTTCGCGCACACACTATGACATCGAGCTGGAACATTACCTGACGAAATTACTGGATCAGACGGACGGTGACGCGGCGCGCATTTTCCGGCACTTCGGCGTGGACGCCTCGCGCTTGAATGCAGAGTTGACACGTTCGCTGGATAAATTGAAATCCGGAAACGCGCGAACGCCGTCTCTGAGCCCTTCGGTGCTCAAGATGATGACGGACGCCTGGCTGCTGGCGTCGGTGGATTTCGGCTGGGCCGAGGTCCGCACCGGCCTTACAGTACTGGCGATGTTGACCAATGAGGAATTGGCCCGCATCGTTCGGGAGGTCAGTAAAGAGCTGCAAAAGATCCAGACCGATGCACTGCGCAAAGAATTCCTGAGCATTGTGTCCGGCTCGCATGAAGGGGCGGCCGGTGCGGCTCCGGCGGATGCGAGAAGCCCTGAACAGGTGCGCGCGGCCGGCGGTAAGACCCCAAACCTCGATCAGTATACGGTCGATTTGACCGCCCGCGCCCGGGCCGGGAAGATCGATCCCGTTTTAGGCAGGGATTTCGAAATCCGCCAGGTGATCGACATCCTGATGCGGCGCCGGCAGAACAACCCCATTTTGACGGGAGAGGCGGGCGTAGGAAAAACGGCCGTGGTGGAGGGATTCGCTATTCGCATTGCGCAGGGGGATGTGCCACCTTCTCTCAAGAACGTCATTTTGCGCACCCTCGACCTGGCGCTACTGCAAGCCGGCGCGGGCATCAAAGGCGAATTCGAAAACCGGCTGAAAGGATTGATCGAGGAAGTAAAGGCGTCCCCGACACCGATCATCCTATTTATCGATGAAGCGCACACGATGATCGGCGCGGGCGGGCAGGCCGGTCAGAACGATGCGGCCAATCTTTTGAAACCGGCCCTGGCGCGAGGTGAGTTGCGGACGATCGCGGCCACCACCTGGTCCGAGTACAAGAAATTCTTCGAGAAGGACGCAGCTCTCGCCCGCCGGTTCCAGGTCGTGAAAGTAGAAGAACCGACGGAAGCGCAGTGTATGGTAATGCTGCGCGGCATTGCTTCGAACCTCGAAGCACATCACGGTGTCCGGATTCTGGATGAAGGGCTCGCCAGCGCCGTGAAGTTCTCACACCGGTATCTTGCCGGACGCCAGTTACCCGACAAAGCCGTTAGCGTGCTCGATACCGCGTGTGCCCGCCTGGCCCTGGGCCAGAATTCCATTCCGGCGGCGATCGAGGATGCACACCGGCAGATCGACGACCTGATCGTGCAAGAACGGGTACTGCGGCGTGAGGCCGCCGTGGGAGCGGATCATGCCGAGCGCCTCGAAGAGATCGCCAGAAAGCAAGCCGAAACTCAACAGCGCCTGGCGAGTCTCGAACAGCGCTATGAAAAGGAAAAGGACCTGGTGGAGCGCGTTCGTAAAATCAGGTTGGAACTGGAAGGGTCGCCCGGGGGGGCGCAATCGTCCGACGGCGGTGGAGCGGCAGCGCAGCCGGCGAAAGATCCGGAGGCGCTGCGGTCTGAATTGGCCCTGCTCAACACGGAACTGGACGCACTGCAAGGCGAAGCGCCGTTGATGCGGGTTTGCGTGGACTCGCACATCGTGGGTGAGGTGATCTCGGCGTGGACCGGTATCCCGGTCGGGAAGATGATGAAAGACGAAATCTCGACCGTGCTGGAACTGCCAACTCACCTCGGCTCGCGGGTGATTGGACAGGGACACGCGCTGGATGCCATCAGCCAGCGCATACGGACCTCGCGCGCGCGGCTGGAGGACCCCAACAAGCCCATCGGTGTTTTCCTTCTGGTGGGACCCAGCGGTGTCGGCAAAACGGAGACGGCGCTGGCTCTGGCCGACCTGCTGTATGGAGGGGAAAGAAATCTGGTGACCATCAACATGTCGGAGTTCCAGGAGGCGCACACCGTATCCACTCTGAAAGGTTCGCCCCCCGGATATGTCGGCTATGGAGAAGGCGGCGTACTGACGGAAGCGGTCCGGAGGCGTCCCTATTCCGTGGTGCTGCTGGACGAAGTAGAAAAGGCGCACCCGGACGTACTGGAGCTTTTCTTTCAGGTCTTCGACAAGGGAATGATGGAAGATGGCGAGGGCCGCGAGATCGATTTCAAAAACACGATTATTATTCTGACATCGAACGCCGGCACCGATACGTTGATGAAGCTGACGGCGGATCCGGAAACGATGCCTGATTCGGAAGGCCTGGTAAAAGCACTTAAGCCGGAACTCAACAAGATCTTCAAGCCCGCGTTTCTCGGCCGGCTTGTCATCATCCCGTACTTCCCCATTCGTGACGAGGCGATGAAGCGCATTATCGTTCTGAAACTCGGAAAGATCCAGCGCCGCATTCAGGAAAATCACAAGATCACCCTTGGCTATGATGACGCCGTCGTCGACGAAGTGGCGAACCGGTGCACCGAGGTGGAGAGTGGCGCCCGTAACGTGGACAACATTCTCACCAATACGCTTTTGCCTGAAATCTCGAGACAGTTGCTTGCCAGAATGGCGGCGGGCGAAAAACTCAGTTCGATCCGTGTGGGGATCGGAGACGGCGGCTCCTTCGTGTACTCCTGACACGCGTTCAACCGAGGGGCGCTTTGTGCGCCCCGGCAGTTCGGAGG
>CAADGY010000197.1 GCA_900696665.1 uncultured Acidobacteriota bacterium | reverse complement strand
CGGAACAACCTCGAGATCGAAATCGAAAAGACAAATACGGCAAACGCGATACAGGCCATAAAGGCTGCGCGGGGAGTATTTGATCCGGTGTTTCGTTTCGAACCAGGTTATGAGAACCGTAACACCCCGGCCTCCTCCGTCTTGCAGGGAGCTGGGGGAAACCTCTCCGAAAGCTTCGCCACGCAGAATTTCTATTTCCGGCAGAAGACCCCGTGGTATGGTGCTTCATTCCATATCGACTTTGAAAATTCGCGCCAGGCCACCAGCAACACGTTCGCCACTTTGAATCCGCTGCGTACGTCACGCTTCCTGGCGGGTGTCAGTTTCCCGCTTTTGAGGAACAGGAATACGGATGCGGAACGGGCCGAGATACGCATTCGGAGCCGGCAGGCGGATATTTCGGACGTGGATTTCGAACTCCGGGTGATCGATGTGGTTGCCCGTGTGGAGCAGGCCTACTGGGACCTGGTGGCGGCCCGGCAGGACGTTCAGGTGAAGGCCGATGGTGTGGAGTGGGCCCGTGAGCAGTTGGCGCGCAACAAGCGCATGATCGGCGCCGGTACCCTCGCACCGGTAGAACTCGCCGCATCCGAAGCGGAACTCCAGCGCCGTATCGATACGTGGCTCGCCTCTGTCGGTATGGTGACGGAAGTAGAGAATCATCTGAAATCCTTGCTTGCGCCTGGCCGCGACTCAACGCTCTGGGGTGATCAGATTGTGCCCTCCGACGTCAAACTGATGACGCCTCCAACCGATGAGTTGCAGGAGGCGGTGGCCCGTGCTCTCAAGCAAAGGCCCGAGTTGCGGCAAGTAGGCCTTAGACTCGATGCGAACGATGTACAGAAAGAACTGAATGCCAACCAGACCAAGCCACAAGTGAATCTGATCGCCAATTACTGGAGCTCCGGCCTGGGAGGCTCCATCCGCCCGGGAGAGAATCCGTTCAGCGCATCGAATGCAGTTCTTTATCAGCGGTTGAATCAGCTTTCAAGCATCGCCGGCCTTGCGCCGATTGACGCTCCTTCATTCGACGATCTTCCGCCGAATCTCGTTGGCGGATACGGAACGGCCTTGGACAACCTCTTTGCCGGCAGGTATCAATCCGTGCAAGTGGGTATAGCGTTTGATCTGAATCTGCGCAACCGGACAGCGGAGGCCAACCTGGCGCAGAGTGCGATTGCCGGCAGGCGGCTAAAGCTCGAGCGGTCCCGCATGGAACAACTCATCCAGGCGCAGGTGAGGAATTCGCTGCAGGCTTTGGAAACAGCCAGGCAGCGTATCACGGCGGCCGAAGCGAGCGAACGCGCCGCCCGTGAAAAGCTGGAGAGCGAAACCCGGCTGTTTCAAAGTGGAGAATCGACAAACTTCATGGTTTTGACACGGCAGAACGAGTATCTCGACTCACGTGGGCGCGCGGTTGTTGCGCGGCTGGAATTCAACCGCGCTGTATCGCGGCTGGAACAGGCTATCGGAAGCACGCTCCAAACCCACAAAATCAACCTTCCATAACCGCGGGCGAACGGGCATGATAGAAATCACCGGTGTTTCACCCCTGATAAAGAGAGGATCCTGACATGAGACTCGATGCGGCAATTGCTTTGCTCGGCGTTATGCTGCTGCCTGCTTGCCTTTTGTACGCCCAGGAAAAATCTCTATCGAGAGCCGAGATCGAACAGATCATTCGAGAATACATCCTGCAGCATCCGGAGGTGCTCATCGATTCCGTGCGCGCCCATCAGCAGCGCGAGCGGACCGCCGCGCAGCAGAAGTCGCGCGACGCGGTAATCGCAAAACGGCGCGAGTTGTTCGAAGATGCCACATCGCCGGTAGCCGGGAAGCCCGGCGCCGGCGTTGCCATCGTGCAGTTCTTCGACTATAACTGCGGCTACTGCCGCCGGGTTGCACCGACCTTGACAAAACTGCTCGAGCAGGAGCAGAAGGTGCATCTTATCTTCAAGGAACTGCCGATTCTAGGTCCGGATTCACACATCGCCGCGCAGGCGGCGCTTGCTGCCGCCAAGCAAGGCGCCTACATCCCTTTTCACCAGGCATTGATGGGTCTCAAATCACCGGCAACAATGGCGGCTATTGAAGAAACCGGCCGTAAGCTGCGCCTGGATATTGACCGGCTGAAAGCGGACATGAACTCCACCGAGGTCCGGGCGATCCTGGCTCAAAACCAGCGGCTTGCCCGCGAAATCGGCGTCGAGTCGACCCCGAGCTTTGTAATTGGAAACGAAGTGGTGCCTGGTGCGATGGATCTGGCTGCTTTTCAGGCGCTGATCGCCAAGGCCGCGGAAGAGAAAGCCGTTGCTCCAGCGGCGCCTTTGAGCCCCACGCCCCCGAATCCGTAGGCACGCAATTATGGTTGTAACCGACCCGTCAGCAGCATCGCGATAGCGGAGACAGGGCAGTAAAGGGAAGTAGGGTTTGTCAGACTCGAAATTCCTGGCCTATCTCCCGGATCACCACGCGTTCCGGCTCGTGGCTCGCCGCGGCCATGAAACGCTCGATCGGCTCGTTCCCAGGCTCGCGGCTGAGTTCAAAGGTCTGATGGTGGACGGGAACCAGGAGTCCGGCGTTGGCCTCGTTCGCCATGCGGAGCGCCTGCTCCGGCGTGCAATGATAACGGATCCAGGGATTATAGGCGCCAATGGGCATAATCGCAATATCGTATTGCTTCGAGCTGCGCAGGCTTTTGAACAGATGCGTGTCGGCCGTGTCGCCGGCAAACAGTATGCGCCGCTTGCCGGATTCGATTGTGTATCCGTTATACCCGCGGTAGGTGTCCGATCGCATCCTTGCGCCCCAATGGTTCACCTGGAACGCCTTTACCGTTACCGGACCGAAACGGGCCTCCTCGCCCCATTTCAACTCGCGCACCTCTTTGTATCGCCCCATCCGCACCAGATCGCTTGTGCTCGGGGCCATCACCATCGACCGGTGCCTGTTTTCCAGCCGCGCGAGCGACCAGGTGTCGAGATGATCCATATGCGCGTGCGAGACAAGCACCAGATCGATCAGCGGAAGGTCTTCCAGTTCGAGGGCCGGTTCGACCAGCCGTTTAATGCCCAGTGTGATGGGTCCCAGGTGGATACCCGCACGCGTGCTCAAAACAGGGTCCGTGAGGATGGTGAAACCGTCGATTTTGAGCAGCACCGTACTGTGTCCCAGCCAGGCAACCTGAATGCCCCGGTCTGGCCAATCCCGTGGACGAGGTCTGTGGCGAGGACTCGCCACCGGGCGTGTCATCTCGCGGGCGTACCGGTGCCAGAACCAGGGCGCCACTCCGTAGAGGGTGGCCGCGGCGCCTGCCAGTCCCGCTCCGCCCAAGTAACTCCTTCTGGTCCATTTCCGCCGATCTTTGGTTGAATTCGCAGAATCCACGCCTTTTTCAGTATCCCTTGTCAGTAACATTGGATGCAGTTCGTGGAGCGGCCGTTGCCATGAGCATTCCGGCTGAGAATTTTACCGGCTTCCCACGACTATTCACACACATGAAACTCCTGGTCCTGTTTTGTCTCTGGATAGCGGGTATCCCACACCTGGCGGGCGCGGACGCGGGAGGGAGGGCCGAGTACGTAGGCGGCACCCTGGCTTCCTTGGATGGAAACTGTTCCGGCAGGATTATCACCTCGGATTCTTTGTCGATGATTTTCGACACCAGGGACGGGCCGGTTCGCGTGCCTTATGAAAAAATCAATCTCCTCTAATACGGACAGAAAGTGGACCGCCGCTACGCCATGGCTGTCATTGTTTCGCCGATGCTGTTGTTGAGCAAGAAACGCCAGCACTTTCTCACCGTGGGATATCAGGACGACGATGGACACCAGCAAGCCATGATTCTGCGCATCCACAAGAAGGATGTGCGCGCGGTACTTGTCAGCCTGGAGGCCCGCACTGGCTTGAAAATCCAGTTTCAGGACGACGAGGCCCGGAAGGCAGGCAAAGGATGAGGCGGGCTGGCTTCGTTCTGGTGTTGCTGGCCGCCTTCTCGGCGCTGGCTTCCGCACAACCAAACCCCGCCGAGTTGGACCGGCAGATGCTGGAACAACTGCTCGGGGTGAAGCGTGTCTACATCGAGCGCCTCGGCGGCGGGGAGGCAGCCGATCAGATTCGCGACATGATCATCAGCAGCTTTCAGCGCGCAAAGCTGTTTATCGTCACGGAAAATGCAGACCGCGCCGACGCCGTATTGCGCGGATCGGCCGAAGACCTGGTATTCACAGACACGTTCCAATCCAGCGATTCCATTAGCGCGCGGGCGGCAGTCGGAAACAGCACCACGAGAACCGCGGACAATCCCGGCAGAAGAGGGAGCCTCAGTGTAGGCGTCGGTCAGCAGGAATCGACGCGAATCGCCGAGCGCAAACACGAGGCATCGGCTGCCGTCCGCCTGGTCGGGAAAGATGGGGATGTGATCTGGTCCACTACTAAAGAAAGCCTTGGCGCGAAGTTTCGCGGCGCGAGCGCCGACGTAGCCGACAAAATCACAAAGCAGTTGATAGCGGATTATGAGCGCGCGCGAAATCTGAAAGCGGGTTCCGCCCCATCACCTTGAGATACGCACGTGCTTGTACTGTGAGGTTTCACCGCTCACGATCGCTACGTTCTTTCGCGGCACACCAAACTGTTTCGCCAGCAGCGCGCAGAGTTCCGCGTTTGCTTTGCCGCGCTCAGGCGCCGCTGCGATCTTTACCCTGAGCGTGCCGTCGGGCAGGTAGCCTGCCACCTCGCTCTTCGAGCTTTTGGGAATCACTTTCACGCGCAAGTCCATCTCAGCGCAACAGGAGGATGGAACCGGTGCGAATCTCGACCGCCGGTTTCGATTCCATCAAGACCGGCCGTGGCCGATATTCCTCGTCCAGCATAAAAGCCGCGATCTGATCGACCTTGCAAAGCCCGCCCTCCGGCAATGGCTTTCCGGGTGGGACAGGCGCAACCAGGCACTCGACGCCGATCTCTTCGATGGTCTCGGGAATTGTCCCAGGCGGCAGTTCCAGAGTCGTGCGGAACCACCCATCGCGGCCGACTGCATATTCCAACTGGCCCAGGTCGGAGGTAGCCATCCAATGGTCCCGCTGGCGCCGTGCAATCAGTTTCAATCTGGCATTTCGAAAGGCGGCCTTCACATCGACGTAAAGGTAGTTGCGGGGATCGGAGATCTTCTGCCCTTCAACGGCCCCGTACGGTCTCAGTTTCTGCTCACGAACGAGTTCCTTGGCCATGACAGACCAGGTCACCGGGTGCTCGTCCATCACACTCTCGCGCGTCCGGTTTGAGAGATCGGCCTCCACCGGTGTGAGCTGGTATCGCACGTCCGCCGGCTCCGCATCCGAGACCATGTTATTGATCGTGCTAACCGTCAGCAAGGGATGCGTTCCAAAGAATTGGCCACGGAACTCAATTTCTTCGTGGTTCTTTGCCTGAATGGTGCCGCGCACCAGTGTGCCGTCATCGTTGAGAAACGCTTTGTAGACGTATTCGATATCGGTGGTGCGGCCCCATCGCGCCATCAAAGCCCGCGTGGAAGTGCCCCCATCTTCATTCGAGAAGATGACAGTGTATTGCAGATAGGGGCGGCCGTTTTCGTTGAGCCGCTCGCAGTACATCAGCAGCGGGATATCGGTAAATCGCCCGATAGTGTCCTGTCGCGCGAAAAGCACCGGCGCATGGGCGATACGCACGAAGTTCGCCTCCCCCGGCTTAGCGGTCCAAAACTCCACGTTCCCGATCTCGAGGCCCGCATCCTTGGCCGACAGCCGCGCGTCCCGTTCGATTCTCAACTTGTGCCGGCCCGCATTGAATTTCCCGAGAAACACAGAATACGTATGCTTCTCCGGGCCGGCGTACACCGTCACGTATTGTTCGGGGTGGTTGCCGGCGGCAACTCGCGCGATGGCCGCCTCGCGGCCCTCTACGGCCCAATCGGCTCCCGGAGAAGACAGAGTCAGATCCGCCACAATCTCCGCGGGAGCATCCACGCGAAATTCGAAACTCTGGTTTGCCGCCGACGCGCCGGCGAAAATGCACAGCAAAGCCGCGATGCGCATCAGAATTGTATGTTGGCTATGACAAGCTGGGGCATATTCTGATTCCAGCTCGCCGGAATACTATCGAACGCCAGGCGGAAGTTCTTCGTAGCGCCGGGCGCCAAGCCGCCATCGCGAGCCCGCACAATCGCCACGCGCTCGCGCAGGACGAGCTGGCTGTAAGCGTCATAAAAGACGCAGTTGATTTCCACCTGTTGCAATTGGCGGCCGCCATTGTTGGCGATCTTGCCCGTGATCTCGATGATGTCCTGGCCGACGTAATTCCCGGTGCGGCTCATTTCGACATCGCTCAATCCGAGATTCCGGACATACTCCTTCGCTTCGGCGGTCAATAAAGGGGTTTGGGACGGCTCGGGTTCGCGTTCCAGATACCAGAACAAGGCGCCGCCGGCCATCGCCAGGGAGGCGATGATAACGGCTGGCACTACAGATCGGCTGCGATTTTTCACCGTGCTAGTGGCCACTGACGGTCATCTCCCGAATCATGAGCGTGGGAGCCGCTACGGATCCTCGAAATTCCAGATCCGAGCCCACGGCTTCAATGCCCTTCAGCATCTCACCCAGATTTCCAGCGATGGTGACTTCCGAAACCGGGTAAGCCAGCTCGCCGTTCTCAATCCACAATCCCACGGCGCCGCGGGAGTAGTCCCCCGTAACTATATTTACACCGAACCCGATCAACTCCGTGACATACAGGCCCTGCTTGATAGACCGCAGGATATCCTGGGGCTTCTGCGCGCCGTTGGCGATGAACAGGTTCCCGTGCCCGATGCCTGCATTTCCACTCAGCCCCCGTGCCGCGTTGCCTGTTGTTTTCAGTCCCAGCTTTCTGGCCGTGTAGGAGTTGAGAAGATAGCTTTTCAGAACGCCGCGCTCGATCACCACGGTCCGGCGTGAAGGCACGCCTTCGTCGTCGAACGGCGATGTTCCGAACAGTCCCGGAATGGTGCCGTCATCAATGACGGTAAGCTGTACCGCTGCCACCTGCTCGCCGATCTTATCCGTGAGGAAGGATGCTTTGCGATAGATGGAATCGCCACTCACCGCTTCGAAAATGTGGTCGAGCATCGATCTCGCGGTGCGCGGCTCGAACACCACCGGTACGCGCTGGGTGGGAACTTTGCGGGCGCCCAACCGCCGGAGGGCCCGTTCGGCGGCTTTGCGCCCGATATAATCCGGCTCCTCGAGGCGCGAGTAGCTGCGTGCCACCGAAAACCAGTAGTCGCGCTCCATGTTTTCGCCGTCGGAAGCCACGGGAACCGCACTCATTGAGCAACTCGACGTTCTGTACGAGGCGGAAAACTCGCGCGAGTTGGCGAAATAGCGTGCGCCGGCGTGTGAGTCAAAAGAAGCGCCTTCAGAGTTTGCAATCCGGCGGTCGAAGTCGAGGGCCGCTTTCTCCGCCTGCCGCGCCTGCTCAATTTTGAACGGTGTCTCGAGTTGTGCGACGTCATCGCAGTACAATTCCAGGTCGCCATCGATCATGCCCAACTCGGACGCCTCCGGCAGGCCGGCGTGCGGATCTTCCGACGTGATCGCAGCCAGTTCAAGCGCGCTCGAAACCATGCGTGCGATACCGTCGCGCGAAAGATCGGAGGTGTAAGCCGAGCCGGACCGCTTGCCCTTCAGCACTCGCACTCCGGCCCCCCGCGCGCCAGCCTCCTTCAGGCTTTCAACCTCTCCCATCCGGACACTTGCAGAGAACTCTTCCCCTTCCGAAATGGTGCACTCGGCATCGGTCGCGCCTTCGTTCAGGGCCAGGCGCACCACCTCGCCCGCGAGTTCCTGCAAGTTCAAGCGGTGCCTCCCACCGTCATTTTGTCGACTTTGATTGTCGGAATACCCACACCCACCGGCACGCTCTGTCCCTCCTTGCCGCAGATCCCGATGCCTTCGTCGAGCTTCAAATCGTTGCCAACCATGCTTACGTATTTGAGGGCTTCCGGACCATTGCCGATCAACGTAGCGCCGCGCACGGGCCTGGTCAGCTTCCCGTCTTCGATCAGATAGCTTTCCGAGGCCGAGAAGACAAAGTTGCCGCTCGTGATGTCCACCTGGCCGCCGCCGAAATTCGAACAATAGAGGCCCCGGGGAACGGAGCGTATGATGTCTCCCGGTTCGCTCTCTCCGGGCAGCATGAACGTGTTTGTCATGCGTGGCATGGGAATATGCTGGTAGCTTTCACGCCGTCCGCTCCCGGTGCTGGCGCTTCCCAGAATACGGCTGGACAGTTTGTCCTGAAGGTACCCGCGGAGCACGCCATTCTCGATCAGTACGTTCCGCTGCGTCACGTTTCCTTCGTCATCCATGTTCAACGAACCGCGGCGGTTATGGATGGTGCCGTCATCCACAACCGTGCATAGCGGACTGGCCACCTGCTGCCCGATGCGGTTACTGAACGCGGAAACACCTTTCCGGTTGAAGTCGGCCTCCAGGCCGTGACCCACGGCTTCATGCAGGAGGATGCCGGGCCAGCCGGGGCCGAGCACAACAGTCATCTCTCCAGCGGGAGCCTCCACCGCGGCCAGTTGCATCACGGCCTGCCGGGCTGCTTCCTGCGCGAAGAATTCCGGTGTCCGCCCGGTTTGGAAGTATTCAAGTGCGATGCGGCCGCCGCCACCTGAGTATCCCCGCTGCGGGGTGCCGCCATTGGCTTTGGCCAGCACCGCTACGCTCAGCCGCGCCAGCGGCTGCCGGTCATGGGAGATTGATCCGTCGCTGGCCGCCACCAGCACGTGGCGCAGGCTATCCGCATAAGCAGCTTGCACTTGGAAAATTCGGGCATCGTACGCACGTGCCGCCCGGTCCGCTCTTTCGACGAGCGCCGCCCTCTCTTTCAGGTCCGTGTCCGTCGGAGCAGTGACGACGGGATAGAGATTCCGGCCCTGCTTTTCCTCGAGACCGATCTTGTCGATTTTTGCCGGGCCGCTCGCAATATGTGCGGCTACCCTGGCGGCGTGCATGATCTTCTCCGGACTCAAATCGTCGCTGTAGGCATAGCCGGTGCGCTCACCTGAAATAACCCGGACACCAACGCCGAGAGACACACCCTGGTTCGCGCTCTTGATGATGGATTCGTCGATGCTGATCGAGCTGGTTGCTACATACTCGAAATACAGGTCCGCGTAATCGCCACCGGCCGAGAGCGCCTCACCCAGATACCGCTCGAGATCACGCTCTGTGATACCGAACTTCTGGCCGAAAAAGGAATCCTGTAACCCCATACTCTGAGGGTAGCATTCGCCTGCCAGGGGCACCGGCCGGCGAACGTTCAAAACGCAATTCCGAACAGGATTTCGGCCTGGTTTCTATTCGAACCTCTTTCAAAGCCACGATGATAGAACTCCCAGTAGCGCCCGGCCCAACGGTTGTAGCGGAACTCCGGAGACAACTTTAGCCGGCCGGCGTGAAACTCTACGCCGCCAGCCGCCACAACCCCGCCGGTGCTCTCCGATTCGTGGGAGTATTCGGACTGATGTATGCTGTAGTCCACCTCTTCACCCGAGACCACCGGTCACGAACGCCACTGCAAAAATGTTCCAGAACTCTTGGTGATATACCGCAACGCATAGCCGCCCGCGGCGTAGGGCGCGACGCTTCCGCGCAAGATGCGAAACTTTGCCAGCAGGGGAATCTCGATTGCGTGCGCACGGCTACTGGAAAACGAGCAGTAGGTGAACTCGCAGCCCTCTGCCCTCTCCCCCACTCGCTTGTACAGCACGTCTACTTCGGCCGCGAGCCGGAACGGCAGGCCGACCTCGACCGCCGGCCCAAAATTGCGAATAAAGACTGATTCATGCCTGAAACTCCTATTGAGCATGATCTCAATTTCCGGCTTGAACCCGCTATCGGACTTGAGGCAGGGGTTTCGGGCGGGCGCCACCCCGGGTACCATCCCAGTAGGGCTCGCCCTGCGGCTGATAATTACCCAGTTTGTCCCAGCGTTCGCGTGTTCGTCCGTTGAGGTCCCATACGACGTGGCCGGAAGCCACCGTCAGTTCACACAACAGGCGCTGAGTGCCGTCCATGCGTGCGCCCCAGGAATCCACGAAAGCGAACTGGCCCTTCTCCAGCCGCAGCACCGCGATATCCGCCAGAGCTCCCACCGAAAGATGACCGAGCTGCTCCCGGTGAATGATGCGCGCGGGATTCCAGGTGGAGCGGTAAACGACGTCGTCAAGTGTCATCCCCATGTTCAAAAACTTGGACATGACGTTGAGCTGGTCCTTCATGCCCGCGTTGATGCTGCCGGAGTGAATATCGGTGGAGATGACGTCGGGAGGGAACCCCTGCTTTACGGCGGGCACTGCCTGGCGGAACTCGAACGCAGCGCCGCCGTGTCCCACGTCAAACAGCACGCCCCGTTTGCGCGCTTCGAACAGATAGGGTAATAGCCGGCCATTGTCATCGAGCATCGGAACGGGCACGTAGAAGGCGTGCGTGTAGATGTCGCCGGGCCGGAGTTTCTTCAACACAAGCTCCTGGAACGGCCGCTCCGGGCGGAACTGGCCGAAGTCGATCATCACCGGAATGTTGGCGAGAGTGCCCGCTTCGACGCCGCGCTCCACGGGTGTCCAGTCCGGGCCACTGTAGTGAGCGACTTTGATGCCGACGATCGTGTCGCGGTTGGCGATGGCCAGGTTTGCCGCGGCTTTGGCGTCCATTTCCTGGAGATCCTGTTCCTGTGCGCCGCCGGGCATGCCCGCGCCTCCGATATTCAGGAACACCAGGACGCGGGTACGGGCGCGATCGATCACGGTTCTCTTGAACTGCGCAAAATTGTGGCGGCCGGAAGATCCCGCATCAACCACCGTGGTAACTCCCGTGCGGAGTGCGAAGTAATCGGGGAAGATGCTGGCGTGCCCGCCTGCGAGGCCTTTTCCTTCGGACCCGGCGAAAACATGGGTATGCAGGTCGATCAGGCCGGGTGTGAGGTAAAGCCCGGTCACATCTACCACCTTGCGGGCCTGCGCCGCTGGTATATTGCGCTCGACGGCGGCGATCAGACTATCGCGGATCGCGACATCACGCACGGCGCTGAGCTTGTTTTTCGGGTCGATGACATGGGCGCCCTTCAGGAGAAGATCGTAGTTGGCTTGAGCGAACAGGACGTTCGCGCAAAGCATCGCGGCCAGGATGCGCATAGCGAACTATCTTAACTTACCCCCGAAGGAGGAAGAAATCATTCTCTGTGAAAAAGCGTCTTTTCGAGCTTATAATGGAAAGCCATGAAATCAACGCGCCGCCGCCTATTGCAGACTGCCGCGCTGTCGCCTGCGGCAGCAGCGGCCGCCGCCACCGGCAATCTCACTGCCTCCTCGCCATCGCCCCTATATGCCAGTCTGGGTATTAAGCCTGTCATCAACGGTGTCGGAGTAGTAACCGTCCTCGGCGGTTCGATTATGCCACCCGAAGTGATCCGCGCCATGGAAGAGGCATCGCGCTACTTCATCCCCCTGCCCGAGCTTGAAAGAAAAGTGGGAATGCGCATCGCGGAGTTGTTGAAGGCTCCCGCGGCGATGGTCACCTGTGGCGCGGCCTCGGCCATTACGGTCGGTACCGCCGCCTGCCTGTCGGAAGGCGACCCCGCTAAGCTCCGGAGGCTACCCAATCGCGAAGGCATCCGCTACGAAGTCATTCAGCAGAAGTCGCACCGCTCCGGCTATGAGCACCAGATGGAGTTGTGCGGCGCGAAGATCGTTACCGTGGAAACACGGAAAGAGCTGGAAGCCGCGATCAACGAAAAGACCGGCATGATGTTCTTTCTCAACAAGGCGGACCCCGACGGCCAGGTCAAGGCCGAAGAGTTCGTGAGGATCGGCAAAGAGCGGGGTGTGCCGACAATGAACGACGCCGCTTCCGATGCCACACCCAAAGAAAACCTGTGGAAATACACCGCACAAGGGTTCGATCTCGTGATATTTTCCGGCGGCAAAGCTCTTCGAGGCCCACAGCCCAGCGGGCTGTTGCTGGGAAGAAAGGACCTGATCGAAGCTTCCTATCCGGCCATGTCGCCTTACGCGGGGATTGGCCGCGGCATGAAGGTGGGCAAGGAAGAGATGTGTGGTCTGCTGGCCGCGGTGGAACGCTATTTGAAGGTGGATCACGAGGCCGAGTACCGCGAACTGGATCGGCGCGTCGCATCGATTCGCCAGGCGCTCGAAGGCGTCCCCGGGGTCCGGACCGAACGCCATGTGCCGGTAATCGCCAACGAGGTACCGCACGTCAAGGTTTTGTGGGATGAATCCGCGCGGGGCTTGTCATCGCAAGAGGTAGTTGGTAAGTTGCGCGACGGGGACCCGCCGATTCACATCCAGCGCCCGGGCAACGGGCAACTCCTGATCTCCGTCTGGATGATGCGCGGCGCCGAGCACGAGATCGTCGGCCGGCGATTGAAGGAAATCTTTAGGGCTTGACGGCGGTGCGCACCGTATCACGGCGAAAGGGTGCCTCTTTCTGTACTTGAATTGCTATGTTTTTTGTATGGAAGACACGTTAGAGTCAGGTGGTCTGGCTTGAAGTCTTGGGTAGGAAACCATCCCACTTTCTCGAGGCGCCGTTTCCTGCAGGGAACAGCGGTGGCTTCGGCTTCTGCTGCGGGCTACTACCTCTTAACACCTCACGGTCCCAGAAGCGACGCGAAAGCATCCGTACTTGTTGCCGGTGGCGGTGCAGCCGGTATTAGCATTACATCCAGGCTTCGGCGCGCGCTCCCTAATGCCCGGATCACAATCGTCGATCCGGCAACCGAGCATTACTACCAGCCCGGCTTCACACTCATTGCCTGTGGGGAATTTGCCCCTGCTGACGTTGTGCGCCCTCAGTCATCGCTGATACCCCAGGGAGTCCGGTGGGTCCAGGACGCGGTAACAGCGCTCGACCCGGATCGAAAACGGCTGGAGACGTCCCGGAACGGCACTCTCTCCTATGATTTTCTGGTGCTTTGCCCGGGCTTGCAGATGAACTTCAGCGCGATCGAAGGGCTCCGCCGCGAGGATCTCGGCAGGGGCAATGTGCATTGCATCTACGACTTTGCCGGGGCTCACAAATGCTGGGGCGCTATTCAACGCCTCGCCGAGACGGGCGGCCGCGCCTATTTCACCGATACCTGGACGAAGCACAAGTGCGGGGGGGCGCCGAAGAAGATCAACATGTTGGCAGAGGATTACTGCCGGAGAGCTGGCGTTCGAGATCGGGTCGACATTCAACTGTTTACGGCCGCAGACCATATATACGACGTGCCGGCCTTTGCGAGACGCCTTGAGCAGATCTACGCCGAACGCAAGATTCCAGTCACCATGGAACATCGGGTTAAGAAGGTTGACGTGGCTGCCCGCCGGGTCACATTCGAAGACAGGCGCGCCACTTCCCCAGTGATGGTGACGTACGAATTCGACTTTCTGCATATTGTTCCGCCAATGAGTGCTCCTGATTTCGTCAAAGCGTCCCCGATCAGTGTCAACCCGGCGACCGGGCAGCATGAGGACTGGGTTCCGGCGGATCCCGCAACCCTAAGACATCCGCGTTATGCCGATGTCTATGTGGCCGGCGATGTCGCAGGTATTCCGACCAGCAAGACGGCGGCCGCGGTACGTATGCAGGCGCCGGTGCTTGCGGCGAATCTCACCGCCACCATCGATGGCCGCACACCGCCTGCGAGGTACGATGGATACACCGCTTGTCCATTCACGACCGAGTACGGGAAAGTGCTTATGGCAGAGTTTGGCTATGACAAGAAACCGGCCCCGACAATACCTTTTCTCGACCCTGCCCATGAACACCGGACCGGATGGATCTTGAAACGGTATGTCCTGAAGCCCATGTACTTCGAGCTTATGCTCCGCGGACTGGTATAGCTTCCGCGACCACGCCCGCCGGTCTACGCAGGTGGTTGGAGTTACTCCGAACAGTCAATCTATAGGTTTGGGCCTGCCCGGATGACCCGGAATGAGCCGGTAATCCGGGGGAATCTGGAACCATTCGGCCGGTGGCTCGGTGTCCATCTGCATGTTTTCCAGTTCCGAGACCATACGCAGGTTCTCGCCTCCAACAGTCACTTTGATATCTTCGTATACCAACAGAATTCCTAACTCAGGGGACACACACGTTGTTCCGATCACTTCGCTCCCGCCGTCCGGTTTGACGCGCTTTGTAGGCCCCTGCAGACACCGGACGCCATTGATCTCCGCGGCCTGCATTTCCGGGTGCGAGGGGTCCGGTCCGGAAGCGGTGGGGTCGAGGCTGGTGAAATAAGCAACCTTTTGCTGCCGGTTCACCTGGTAGGAGCGTCCGGCGACGAAGTCACGGACCCAGTCATAGCGGAATCGTTCCGGGACAATCGAGGCTCCCGACGAATACCGCCGTCCCTGGCTGTCGCGCGCTTCGGTTTTTCGGACGATATCTTTCAAAACCTCTGGTTTACCCGGCTCGGCAATGTAGATGGTTCTTTTGGAAACCGCGATGTAGGGGGGGTGGCGTGACGGCTCGGTTTGTGAAGAGAGTACGGCCGGCATGAGGAACGCACAGCAGCCGAGAACTATCGAGTTACAAAAGCGATATCTCATGGCATCTGCTCCTTATCGCTATCGTCTTTAGCCGTTAGGCATAGCAAAAACAGCCTTGACAGTAATGGTAGCCGCAATCTGCAAAACAATCAGCAAGACTGCCAATAGGCCCCAGCCGCGGCAGCGGAGGTGCACAGATTCTCCTCCTCCGCTGCCGTCAAACTGGTGCCGAAATTTGTGCCAAAGCTGAAGTGAAAATCCCATTGCTGCCCTCCTTTGGGAGGTCGATTATACTGCCATGCGTTACTGACTGCAATATGGAAAAAAACAACACCATGCGCGGAAGCGGTAACGGCGGATACACCACTTGTCCGTTCGTGACCGGGTACGGGAAAGTGCTCATGGCCGAGTTCGGCTATGACAAGAAACCAGCCCTACAATACCTTTCCTCGACCCCGTCCATGAACATCGGACCAGATGGATCTTGAAGCGGTATGTCCTGAAGCCCATGTACTTCGAGCTTATGCTCCGCGGACTGGCATAGCTTCCGGGACTGCGGCTGCAGGTATACGAAGGTGGCTGGAGATACTCCGAACAGTCAATTCATAGGAGCAAGCTTGCCCGCATACCCTGTAATGAGCTGGAAATCCGGTGGAATCTGGGACCACTCGGACGGCGGCTCCGTGTCCATTTGCATATTTTCCAGTTCCGAGACGATATGCAGGCGCTCACCCTGCACGTCTATCTTGTGGTCCTGATGCACTGTCAGGTTCCCTAACTCAGGGAACACGCACGTTGTTCCCATCACTTCGCTCCCGCCACCTTGTTTGACCATCCTGACAGGTCCCTGCACACACCGGATCCGTTGATCTCTGCGGTCCGCATTTCCGGGTGCGAGAGGTCAGGTCCGGAAACCGGAAGGGTCGAGGTGGGTGAAGTAAGCAATCTTTTGCTGCCTGCAATATGGAAGAAAACAACACCATGCGCGGGAGCAGCAATGACAGTGGATTCAGACGTTTCGAACTACTTCTCGATGGATGCCGCGGCGATTTGTGCGATGTCCAGGAGTTGTGGAGATGCCTCCATGGACGACAGCGCGTCGCGGAACATGGTGTTGCAGAACGGGCAGGCTGCCCCGATGACGTCCGCTTTGGTCGCCACGAGTTCCTCCGCGCGTTCAACGTTGACGCGCTTGCCCTTTTCCTCTCCGAGAAACGCCAGTCCGCCGCCTGCGCCGCAACAGAACGAACGGTGCCGGCTTCGCGGAGGGTCGATCACGTGTCCACCCAGGCGCGCGATGGATCGCGGCTCCTCGTAAATGTCGCGATAGCGCCCGAGATAGCAGGGGTCGTGAAAAACGATTTGCGCGCTGCCGCCGTTCGAAGGCAGCCGCGAGCGATACCGGAACAATAGCTCGCTGTGATGTTCAATGGGGAAGGATGCGCCGTATTCCTTCCAGTCCTGCTGTATGGTTTGCACGCAATGCGGGCATATGGAGACGAGTCTCTTCACTCCGCTCTCGCGCATCTGTTCCAGGTTGAATTCCGCGAGTTCACCGAACAGCAGGTCGTTGCCGAGCCTGCGTGCCGGATCGCCCGAGCACTTCTCGCGTTTCAGGACACCGTAGGTGATACCCAGATGCTCCAGAACTTTTACAAGCGACTGCACAATCTCCCGCCCGCGAGGATCGTATGCGCCCATGCAGCCCAGCCAGAGGCAAAACTCCTGCGATCCGTCGAACAGCGGCAGCCCGGCCTTCTGGATGAACCTGTCGCGCTCAGAGACTGGCATTCCCAGCGTATTGCCGTTCCTTTCCAGGTTCAGAAAGAACCTGGTGCCATGCTCGTCTTCCCACCTGCCCGTATTTACCGCGCCCCGGCGCAGGCCCACGATCATGGGAAGATGCTCGACGCCGACCGGACACTGGTATTCGCACGCTCCGCAACTGGTGCATTGGAAAACGGCCTCCATTGAAACGTGGTTGTCGAGAACCGGCTCTTCTCCAGCAGTTCCGGGGCCGCGGAGATAGCTGCGCAGGCCCAAGACCACCTGCTTGGGATTCAAAATCTTTCCCGTGTTATTCGCCGGACAATGTTCCGTACAGCGGCCGCACTCGACGCACGAAAACGCCTGAAGGGAGTCGATACGAGTGAAATCCTTGCCCGTAAACAGGCCGAAGTCCTCGTCGCCCTCTAAAGGTGGTATGCGGCTGAACGATCCTCTCCGTAGAAAGATCGTGAAAGGACTGAGTACCAGGTGGAGGTGCTTGGTATGGGGAATCAAGGGAAGGAACACCAGGAGCGCCAGCGTGTGCGCCCACCAGTTGGCACGCTGGAACGCGCTGTCTTCGTGTGCCCACCACTCCGCGAGGTAGGTAATCATCAGGAAGAAAATAAGAGCGGCAATGATGCCGGATTCGCCCGATAACTCGCCGAGCCATTTCGGCCGGACGATGAACCGCCGCACCGCCAGTCCGGCAATGCCCACGGAAACCGCAACGGCGAAGGCCGCTGCCCATGCGAAATAAAGCCGTCCGAAGCCGCTTTCCCGGGAGACCAGATCGAATCCGAATCCGGACGCGATGTGATCCAACGTAACCAGCGCGAATACACAGAAACCCCAGAACACCCATGCATGTGCAATTCCCGCCATCGGTCTTTCACGGATGACCTTGGCCTGCAGCATCACTTCCCCGATGAAATCCAGAACCCGCCGGCTCACCGGCCTGATCTCGAATCCGGGCACCGGCTTCGACGCGCGTATGATTCGAAGGACCCTTCCAAACCGGCGCCAGAACAGCAATACCGACATCGCTATAAGGAGTGCTAGTACCAACATCTCCCCGGCCGAGGGCGTGTTCATCTTGCTAAAGACTGTAACATGAGGAGCATTCGGTACAATGTTGTACTTTGGGGGGAATCAGCGAGTGCGCTTCGTCATTTCCGGAGCAGCCGGATTCATCGGGTCTCATCTCTGCGACAGATTGATCGCGGAAGGGCACTCCGTTCTGGCCTTGGACAACTTCATTACCGGTTCGCCCGCTAACCTTGCGCACCTCGAAGGCGCGGACGGCTTCGAATTCCGGGAACACGATGTCACCAGTCCCATTGAGGCGTCCGCCCCGGTGGACTTCGTTCTGCATCTTGCTTCTCTCGCGAGCCCCAAGGACTACCTGAACCACCCGATTGAAACGCTCGAAACGGGATCCACAGCGACGCGCAACATGCTCGAGCTGGCCCGCGCCCATCGCGCACGGTTCCTGCTGACATCGACGTCGGAGTGTTATGGGGACCCGCTCGAGCATCCTCAAGCGGAATCTTACTGGGGAAACGTCAATCCGGTTGGAATACGGTCCTGCTATGACGAAAGCAAGCGGTACGCGGAAGCGCTCACGATGGCCTATCATCGCGTACACGGTTTGCGAACGAATATCGCGAGAATCTTCAACACGTACGGGCCGCGGATGCAGTTGAACGACGGACGTGTGGTACCCGCCTTTGTCGACCAGGCGCTACGCGGCGAAGCTTTGACGGTGTTCGGCGACGGCAAGCAGACGCGCAGCTTTTGCTACGTCAGCGATCTTGTGGAAGGCCTTTACCGGCTAATGTTCTCCGACGAGCGTTACCCCGTGAACCTGGGCAATCCTGATGAGATGACGATTCTCGAATTTGCCGAGCATGTCCGGAAGATCACCGGCGCCGCCGCTCCGATCCGGTTCGAATCGCTCCCGTCCGACGACCCGCAGCGCCGCCGTCCCGATATCACGAAAGCGCGCACGTTGCTGCGATGGGAACCTCGAGTCAGCCTGGAGGACGGACTTCGCGAGACGATCGCCTACTTCCGCGGCTTGCTGGCCTCTTCCGTCCCCGTGCGTTCTCTCGAGTAGAGGCATCGCGGGGATACGCCGCAAGATAATTACGCCATTTTTGTGCCGACGCCTTATCGAAACGCTCCTGCCAGAACCGCCGGAGCTCCTCGATCCTCCGGGCGCTCCGCGCCTCCAGCCATGCGGCGAATTCCGGGGAATCGCTCTCCGCTAACATCGCTCTGGTGGTGGAGCAGTCGCTGATCGCTCCCAGCCGGTCCTGAAGGTCTTTCATCAACGCGAGCAGTTGCACCATGTTGGAGCCGTGTATGCCGCGGAACATCTCCAGTGAATAGCGGAACTTCTTTGCCGCCAGCCGGAAGTCGTGCAATGCTTTTGGATCCCCGCTTTTGAGTACCGGTTCCGCCCGCTCGTAAAATGCGCTGAAGAACTCGGGAAGCACAGTGCGGGCGTTGACGGCCACCGACGACGATTCACACCACTTGAACTTCTTCATGCCTCCAGCCTCAACGACTCGCGCCACTTGACCGAATAATTGCGGCGGTTCAGGCGCTTCAACGCGGCAGCAAGTTCCTTCATGGACGCCTTTCGTTCCAGCTCCATGCGCTTACGTACCCCGGTACGGTCCGGCGCCTCCGACTCTTCCAGCAGATGAAGCGCGATATCGCGGCTACGCACCTCCGCGGAGAGATTCATAATCGATTTCAGCCGTTTACGGATCCGTTTGGATGGCTCGCCAGGGATGAACTGCCGGAAGAAGCGTAACGCCTGCACGAACCGGCGAATCGAGACGCGAGCCTCGTGAACGCGTTTCTCATCCGGACTCTTGGCGGCGCGGCTAACATGGTAAACGACCCGGTCCAATAGACTGGAGATCTGGGCAAGCGCATAAACTCGAATGTTTTCGGCTCCGGGAGATTTCGTCATGTCTGTTTGCGGGTTTTCGTAATGGTGAGCGGTAGGGCGAATACCTGTTCAAAGAGTTCAGCTACCCGCTCCGCCGCCCACATTTCGAGATCCGTATCCCGCACGGATTCGATTTTCACAGTCACACCCCCGTTGCGCATCTGGCAGGTGATCTCCTCGACGCGTTGTTCGTGGCTTCGATCGAGACCATCGGCCAGGCGGAGCAGCGGTACCAGGCGCATTACCGACTGCCTCTCCTCCGGAGTTAACACCTGAAATACATCGTGCCGCAGCGCGGGCAGCGATTTTCGATGGTAGCGGCACAACACGGACGTCATTTTCCGTTCCCAGGCGGTGAAGCCGGGCATATCGGAGTTTGAAACAAGGTAATAGGAATGCTTATGATGGCCGACATCGCTCACAAAATGCCCGATATCGTGCAGGTAAGCAGCCGCTTCGAGCAGCCTTCCGGTCTCGAGAGGGAGCCTGTGAACGGGCGCCAGAGAATCGAACAGGCTTCTTCCCAGCGCGGCCACTTTGCGTGCATGCTTCACAGGCACCTGGTAGCGTCTCGCCATCTCTTCCACCGACCTTCGCTGTTCCGGTGTCAATCGGGCGCGCTCTTTTCCAACACCTCGCGCGGCCAGGTCCGCGATGATGCCGTCTCTGAGTCCCGCGGACGAATAGTAGATGGATGGCAGCCGTAGTGCCTCGAGGATTTTCAGAAATACCGCCGTGCCCGGAACAATAATTTCGGCACGGCGCGGACCTACGCCCTTGACTTTTCTGCGCGCCGCCAGGTCCAGGCCGCTGATCTCCCGATAGAACTTCCGGATCTCGGGCGTTGTGGCTCGCAACCTGTCCGCCACCTCCCTCTTCGACCGTGCTATCCGGTTGATGGAACCCACCACCGCCGCGGCGGATGCGGACGTGCCAATGACCCGATCCATCCGGCGCCTGCCGATACGCCCCACCGCCGCTCCGATCTTCTCCTGTATATATTCTTCGAGCTGATGAAGTTCTTTCGCCGTGGGCGGGTCGTGCGGAAGGAACACTGAAGTCAGACGGACCGCACCGAGAGGTTTCGAGAATGCCTCCACCATGCGGCCGTTCTCGGAAACGATGAGTTCGGCGCTTCCTCCGCCGACATCGATTATCAACGTCCTCCGGTTCTTGTGCGGCCAGCGGCTGTCGACTCCCAGGTGGATGAGCCGGGCTTCCTCCTGGCCCGAAATCACTTCCACCGCTGCTCCCGCTGCTTCGGAGGCGCGCTCCAAAAACTCCCTCTGGTTGCTGGCGTCGCGGACGGCGCTGGTGGCGACCGCGCGAATACCGGCGACATCCAACTTACGGTAGATTTCCGCCATTTTTTCCAACTGGGAGCAGGTGAATTCGAGCGCTTCCGGGCTGATACGGCCCGTACGGAAAACACTCTCTCCCAGGCGTGTCACATCCCTTTCGGCTGCCAGCACCCGGGGCGGAGAGCCGGGGACTACTTCGGCGGCCTGCATCCGGACCGAATTGCTGCCGATGTCTACGGCCGCGTACTTCGGCATATACCGATATAATAGTCATCCTGATCTCCTCTTATGCCGCTATTCGCAGCGAACCGTTACAAGGGCAAGCTGATCGTCGTCGAAGGCATAGACGGTTCCGGGAAATCCACTCAGATTTCGCTGCTCAGCCAATGGCTCCGTTCCAAAGGGATTGCCGTGGCTTTTAGCGAATGGAACTCATCTCCTCTGGTTCGCGAAACAACAAGGCGCGGCAAGAAGAAAGAGATGTTTACACCCAGCACCTTCAGCCTAATCCACGCGACGGACTTCGCCGACCGCCTGGAGCGGTATATCGTCCCGTTGATGAAGGCGGGCGCCGTGGTCTGCGCGGACCGCTATGCGTACACTGCTTTTGGGCGCGATGTCGTGAGGGGCGTCAGCCGTAGCTGGGTACGCAACCTGTATCGCTTCGCCGTGCGTCCGAACGTGGCGTTCTACTTCCGGGTGCCCCTTGACGTGGCTCTGGGCCGCATTCTGGGCGGAAGGGATGCCATTAAATACTACGAAGCCGGCATGGATCTGGGGCTCAGCCGGGATATTGAAGAAAGTTTCCGCATCTTTCAGGGCCGGATCATCGATGAATACGAGGCGATGATACCGGAGATGGGCTTCCATGTCATTGATGCCACCGGATCCATCGAAGACCAGCAGGAACAGATGCGGCAGATCGTGATAGCGGAGTTTGGCGAGAGTCTTGCGACCGGGGTGTTGCACGTCAAGGAGAGCGGAAATGCCGAAACCGGCGCTTCAATTTTACGGTGATCCCCTTCCCGGAATCGACGTTTCCGAGCTTCAGGGCAAGCTGATTGTCGTCGAAGGTCCGGATGCCGTCGGAAGGTCTACGCAGATCGCGTTGCTCCGCGTGTGGCTCGAGCAGGAAGGGCATGCCGTGCTCGACACCGGCCTGGCACGGTCCGCTCTGGCGGGAAAGGGCATACAACGAGCCAAGGAAGGCAACACGCTGGGGCCGATCACCATGACCCTTTTCTACGCCACCGATTTCGCGGACCGGCTGGAGAACGAAATCATTCCTGCTCTGCGTGCCGGTTTTGTGGTGCTGATCGACCGCTATATCTTCTCCGTCATGGCCCGCGCCATTGCGCGCGGCGAGGATCGTGCCTGGATCGAGAAGGTATCCGGATTCGCCCTGGTGCCCCACGCCGTT
>CAADGY010000196.1 GCA_900696665.1 uncultured Acidobacteriota bacterium | reverse complement strand
ATTCCCAGCGTCATGATGGGGTTCGGACTGCCGGACGACAATCTGCACGCACCGAACGAGAAACTTTACTTGCCGAACTTCTTCCGCGGCATTCAGTCCGTGGCGAAGTATCTGGAGATTCTCAGCCAATGATGTTGCAAAATGGGAGCATTCCATCGGGAGGTTTGATGCCGGCATTCAAGACGATTAACCGTTCGGGGCTGCTGCTCCTGTTTTGCGCCAGTATTTGGGCAGCAGACACAACCTTGCCCGTACCGTCCAATCTGAAGGTGCAGGGGATTCCTTCCATTCCAGCAGCACTGGCGGACCGCCTGGCCCAATACGGCGAGTTCCGGACGGCCAGTCTGCTGGATTGGCATCCAACCAAACGGGAAATCCTGATTTTGACGCGCTTTGGGGATGTGCCCCAGGTACACCGGGTCCTCATGCCGGGTGGGGCGCGCGAGCAACTGACGTTCTTTCCGGAACGGGTGACCGGCGCGTTGTATCAGCCCGGTAGCGGTACGTCGTTTCTGTACGCCAAAGATATCGGCGGATCCGAATTTTATCAATTGTTCCTGTTCGACTTGCAGTCGGGCACATCGAGGATGCTGACGGACGGAAAATCCCGCAACACGTCTCCGCAGTGGTCTCACGATGGTTCCCGAATCGCGTTTGCGTCGAGTCAGCGGAACGGCCGCGACATGGATATTTACGTGATTGATGCGAAGCGGTCCGGACCGGCGAAGCTACTGCTCCAGGTGCAGGGCGGCGGCTGGTATCCCACAGGCTGGTTTCCTGATAACAGTAGGATCGTGCTGGAACACTATACATCGATCAACGAGAGCGCTATCCACCTGCTGGACCCTGAGACAGGCGCTACTTCGCAACTAACACCTTCAGACCAGGTTGCGGCATACGAAAATGCGGCGCTCACTCCGGACGGGAAAGGCGCCTACATTATCACAGACCGCGATTCGGAGTTTCGCCGGTTGGCATACATCGACCTGGCTACAAAGCAGTTCGCGTTTCTGCGTCCGGAGTTGAAGTGGGACGTCACTGCGCTGCGCCTGTCGCGCGACGGGCGCAAGCTGGCTTACGTAGTGAACGAAGATGGCGCGGACACGTTGCACGTCATGGACACGGCGACGCGCCGGAACCTGCCCCTGCCGAAACTGGCGTACGGGTCGTTTACTTCGCTGTCCTGGCACAACGACAGCCGCGAGGTCGGGTTTTCCCTTGCTTCGGCTAAGAGTCCTTCGGATATCTATTCCATTGATGTGGAGAAGGGCACACTGGAGCGCTGGACGAAAAGCGAAACGGGAGGCCTGAATACGGACGAGTTCGTCGAGCCCGAATTGATCCGTTGGAAATCCTTCGACGGGCTGACGATCTCCGGATTTCTTTATATGCCGCCCGCGAAGTTTGCCGGGCAGCGCCCGGTCATCATCAATATCCACGGCGGGCCGGAGTCGCAGTTTCAGCCCGGGTTTCTCGGAAGGAACAACTACTATGTGAACGAACTCGGGATGGCGATGATTTTCCCGAATGTGAGGGGTTCCAGCGGATATGGCAAGACGTTCTTGAAACTCGACAATGGCAAAAAGCGCGAGGATTCAGTGCGGGACATCGGAGCTCTGCTCGATTGGATAGCGGCACGGCGGGATCTGGATGCGAAGCGAGTGATGGTGATGGGCGGCAGCTATGGAGGCTATATGACTCTTGCCTCCATGACGCACTACAACGACAGGCTTTGCTGCGCCATCGACGTCGTCGGGATTTCGAATTTCGTGACCTTTCTCGAGCGCACGGAAGCCTACCGCCGGGATCTACGAAGGGCTGAATATGGTGATGAGCGCGACCCCGGAATGCGGGACTTATTGATCTCGATCTCACCGGTCACCAACGTTCGGAAGATTACCAAGCCGCTGCTTGTGGTCCAGGGTCAGAACGATCCCCGTGTCCCGGCGCACGAGAGCCTGCAAATGGTCGAAGCGATTCGTAAAAACGGAGGACGGGTCTGGTTCCTGATGGCGGAGGATGAGGGTCACGGTTTCGCGAAGAAAAAGAACCAGGACTTTCAGTTCGCCGCGTCCACCCTGTTCATCGAACAACACCTGGCGGGCGCGAACCCCTGACACGGGAATCAGTGTGCGCCACGGCTCAACAACATGACTTTCGCGGTCTGGAACATGATGTACAAATCAAGTGACAGATCGAGGTTCTTTATGTAGTACAGATCGTACTCGAGCTTGATGATCGTGTCTTCGATGGTGTCGCCGTATTTGTGATTGACCTGCGCCCACCCGGTAATGCCTGGCTTCACACAGTGGCGCTGCTGGTAGTAGGGGATCTTCTCGACCAGAGTCTTGACGAATTCAGGGCGTTCCGGACGCGGACCTACAATCACCATCTCGCCGCGCAATACGTTCAGCAACTGTGGCAGCTCATCCAGACGCAGTTTCCGGATCCAGCGGCCTACGGTTGTCACGCGCGGATCGTCGGGCCGGGCCCAGACCGCTCCGGTTTTGGCTTCCGCGTCGGCGCGCATCGAACGGAATTTGTACAGCGTGAAAGGCTTGCCGTTCAAGCCGGTTCGCGTTTGACGGTAGAGAACCGGGCCTGGCGAACTAAACTTCACCAGCAGCGCCACGATGATCATGACGGGGGCGGCAATCACCAACGCCACCACCGCCAGGAAAAATGAGAACACTTCCTGGATCAGCAGTTTCCGTGGGCCGGGACCGAGGTGTTCGGAGTAGACCAGTTGCGAAGGGCGCAGCTCCCGGCTGCATACACGTCCGAAAGCAGCCTCATACATCGTAGCTGCTTCCTGAACCTGGATGCCCGCCAGACGGATTTCGAGCAACTCATAAACCGGAAGCCGCTCGCGCCGTTCCGCCAACCCGGTGACAATCCGGTCGGGCTTCAAATCGTCAATTACATTCCGCAGGTCCGCAGTGACGCCCAGGCACGGCAGTTCGCCGCCCAGCAGTTTGGCCGAGCAGTTGTTGTCGAGATACCCCATTGGCATATATCCAAATTCCGGGTGCCGCAAGAGGTGATTCGCGAGTTCCAGTACGATTGGTGCGGTGCCCAGGAACAGAACACGCTGCCGTCCAAAGGCGCGCAATCCGATCTCGCTGTAGAAGACACGCCAGACGGGCACGGCTATCAGGCTGAAAAACGAGCCCGTGATCATAATCCAGCGCGGCACAATCCAATCGCGATTCGAATAGCTGATGAGTGCTTGAAAGAGGAAAGCAGCCCCAATCGCGAGGCAGATCTGTTGTATCAGCAAAAGCTGTGAACGCACCCTGAAGTTCGTATACAGGTCGTTCATGTAAATACCCAACAAAATGGTGACGGCGACGACGGCGATCCGTCCGAATCCGCCTTCGTAAGCGAGAAAAATCCATGGGTCCGCCGGAATTAGCAAATAGGTGGCTGCCAAAAAGCAGAAAAACAATATCGCCGCTTCCGATACCAGCAGAGCCAGCACGCTCGCGGGAAAGAATACTCGAAAAAAGCGAACCATCAGGTCTTGGCGAGAGCTACAATGAACAAACCACTAACCTCGCAAGTGTATCACGCAGGCTGTTTCCACTCAATAAACCTTCCAACTTTTGGGGCTAGATCTCAGGGGCTGTTCAGGAGGGACCAGAACCCGTCCGCGAAGCTCACTTCACCGGTTACTGCAAATTTGCGGATCTCCAAGGCGGAAGAAGGCATCCTAAACCAGGATCGTTACGGTCGTAATTTAAACTGCTCACTACAGAAGGTTTGGCCGTTGACGGACATCAGCTTGTTGGGTATATTGAATGTTGGACTGGTTCAGTCCTATATTGTGGTATGCTGAAGCTGACGAAGAAGGCCGATTACGGGTTGATCGCACTGAAGCATCTGGCGGTCAATCGCCGCGGCGGGAGCGCCAGCGCGAAAGAAATCGCGGAATGCTACGGAATTCCAGTGCCATTATTGTCGAAAATCCTGCAAAAATTGACGCGCACAGGGTTCCTGAGATCGGAGCACGGAACAAACGGCGGATACCGTTTGGCACGGAGTGCATCTCAAATTACAGCTCTCGAAGTAATCCGTTCTATCGATGGTCCGATCATCCTGACTACCTGCTTTACACAACACGGCCAGTGCGAGCAATCCGGCAAGTGCACCGTGCGGGAACCGTTGCGGCGCGTCCACGAAGGCATTTTGCAACTGCTGGCCGGCATTACGATCTCTGATATGTGCGAAGAATCGGAGGAAGTGCAGGAGTGCGGGTCCGGGCCTGACCGGGCCGTCGACGACCTGGTGCAACCGGTGCACCGGCCGTCGATTCCTGCCGCCGATCCTGTGAGGAATATATGAAACTGCCGATTTACCTGGACAATCATGCGACGACGCCGTTGGATCCGCGGGTATTGGAAGCGATGCTTCCATACTTCACGGAGAAATTCGGCAACGCCGCCAGCCGGAACCACAGTTTTGGATGGCAGGCGGAAGAGGCTGTAGAAAATGCCCGCAAGCAGATCGCGGACTTGATTGGAGCGAATCCGAAAGAGATTGTCTTCACGAGTGGCGCGACGGAATCCGACAATCTGGCACTCAAAGGCGTGGCGGAGATGTATGCCGAACGCGGCAATCACATCATTACCGCCGCGACCGAACACAAAGCGATTCTGGACACCTGCAAAAAGCTGGAAAAACACGGCTACCGGGTGACCTACATGCCGGTGCAGAAGGACGGGATCATCGACCTGGATATGCTGCGCGACGCGATCACGGACAAAACCATCCTGGTCACGATCATGTACGCCAATAACGAGATCGGTGTCGTCCAGCCGGTTGCCGAGATCGGCAAAATCGCGAAGGAGCGGGGGGTTCTCTTCCATAGCGATGCGGTACAGGCGATTGGCAAAATTCCGGTAAACGTCACGCGGGACAATATCGACCTGATGTCGCTGACCGGACATAAGCTGTACGGTCCCAAGGGCGTGGGAGCGCTGTATGTCCGCAGGCGGAATCCTCGCGTGCAGGTAACTTCTCAGATGGATGGCGGCGGTCACGAGCGCGGCATGCGGTCCGGCACGCTGAACGTTCCGGGTATAGTGGGCTTCGGGGCAGCATGCGCCCTGGCACAGAAGGAGATGCCGGAGGAATCCGCACGCCTGCGCGGATTGCGCGACAAGCTGAAGAAGACCCTTGAAACCGAGCTGGATGAAGTGTACGTGAACGGCTCGCTGGAGCACCGGTTGCCGCACAATCTGAACATCAGCTTCGCCTACGTGGAGGGCGAGTCCCTTTTGATGGGAATTAACGACGTGGCGGTATCGAGCGGTTCCGCCTGTACATCGGCAACACTCGAACCCAGCTACGTACTGAAGGCTCTGGGAGCCGGCGACGACCTGGCCCATTCCTCCATCCGCTTCGGACTGGGGCGGTTCAACACAGAAGAAGAGATCGATTACGTCGGTAACAAAGTAGTGGAAGTGGTTAAAAAGCTGCGCGAACTATCGCCCCTTTACGAAATGGCCAAGGAAGGGGTCGACCTGGCAAAAGTGCAGTGGTCCGCCCATTAGAACTTTTGAGGGAGTAGAAAGGGATTAGCAGATGGCTTATTCGAACAAAGTTCTCGATCATTACAACAACCCCCGGAACGTGGGTTCGCTGGATAAGAGTGACCCCAACGTGGGGACCGGTATGGTTGGCGCGCCCGAATGCGGCGATGTGATGAAACTGCAACTGAAAGTCGACCCGAAATCCGGCATCATTGAAGACGCCAAGTTCAAGACCTTTGGCTGTGGAAGCGCAATCGCCAGCTCATCACTCGCCACGGAGTGGATCAAGGGGAAAACGGTGGATGAGGCGCTTCAGATCAAGAATACCGATATCGTAAACGAGCTGAGCCTGCCGCCGGTAAAGATACACTGCTCAGTCCTGGCTGAAGATGCGATCAAAGCGGCAATCTCCGACTACAAGAAGAAGGCCGGCATGAATCGCCAACCTGTTTCAGAGGCAGTATCCTGAAAATAAGGAAAGAAAGACTCGTCAGCAAATGATTTCGGTTACTCCTAAAGCGGTATCGAAAATCAAGGAGGCCTTTGCCAAACAGGGTGTCAGCGGGGGTCTCCGCCTTGGCGTTCTTGGCGGCGGATGTTCGGGCCTCAGCTATCAATTCAAGTTTGATGCCAAGTCGCGGCCGACAGATAACGTGTTCCAGTTCGACGGAATAGAGGTGTTCATCGATCCGAAGAGCATGGTGTATCTGGATGGGATGACGCTTGATTATAAGGAATCCATCATTCAGTCCGGCTTCGTGTTCGAGAATCCCAACGCAAAGAAGAGCTGCGGCTGCGGAACGTCGTTTTCGGCCTGATGGAAGCCTGCTGGCAATGCGGACATCCCCAGCACGAGTCGCTGTTTTGCCAATTCTGTAATAGCTTGCAGCGGCCCACGCCGGATTACTATCGTTTTCTCGGGTTGGAGCGCAAGCTTTCTCTCGATTCGAAGGACCTGCAGAACCGCTTTTATAACCTTAGCCGCCTGCTTCACCCGGACCGCTATCTTCGGCGAACGCCGAAAGAACGGCAATACTCCCTGGAGGCAACGGCGATTCTCAATGACGCTTACCGCGTTCTCCGGGATCACGTCTTGCGGGCTGAGTACGTGCTCAAAGAAGAGGGCTTCAACATCGGCGAGCAGCGTTCGGAGAACGTCCCGCCGGAACTGCTGGAAGAGGTATTCGAGTTGAACCTGGCGCTTGAAGAACTCCGCGGCGGCGACTCTTCGGCGCGCCCGCAGTTGTGCGAGGCATACGCGCGGTTTGTTGCGATGCAGGACGAAGCCGATAACCGCTTGAGCGAGTTATTCCGCCGTTACGACACAACAGGAGACAGGGAAGCGCTGGCGGAAGTGCGCGGCGTACTGAACCGGCGCAAATATATCCGGAATCTGGTGAGCGAAGTGGAAAAGGAACTTGCGGCTTCAGCGGCGTAAATCTTCATGTCTCCCATGTTTCAAATCGATTTTGGGCGGCCGGTCAGGTCGCGAGTAGTCGGCATCGATCTGGGCACAACTAACAGCCTCGTGGCGTATATGGATTTGACCTCGCCCAAGGTGATCCCGGACCCCGGTGGTTCGCTCATCGTACCGAGTGTTGTCTCACTTTCCGGAGCGGGCGAACTGGTGGCCGGCAACGAGGGCCGGCAGATGCTGCTTACCGACCCGGAGCGCACCGTGTACTCCGTAAAGCGGCTCATGGGGAAAGGAGCCGCAGATGTGCAGGACGAACTCCAGTTGTTCCCTTTTCACATCGCCAGCGCGAGTGACGCGGTAATTCAGATCGAACTCGGTGATCGCACTTTTACGCCCCCGGAGATCTCCGCACAAATCCTGCGGCAGTTGAAGAGCAATGCGGAAGCCTATTTCGGCGAGCGGGTGACACAGGCCGTGATCACCGTGCCGGCGTACTTCAACGATGCTCAAAGGCAGGCGACGAAGGATGCTGGACGAATCGCCGGCCTGGAGGTCCTGCGTCTGGTCAACGAACCGACAGCCGCGGCGCTGGCCTATGGCCTCGACAAGCGGAAAGAGGGAGTCGTCGCCGTCTACGACCTGGGTGGCGGCACCTTCGATATCTCCATCCTTAAGCTGCACCAGGGGATCTTCGAAGTCCTGGCGACCAATGGCGACACGCACCTGGGCGGAGATGACATCGACAATCTGTTACTCCGGATCGCCCTGGAAGATACTGCCACGGAATGGGGTGAGGACCTTTCCACGAATCACGAGGCGATCCAGTTGCTGCGGCGGGCGGTCATCGAAGCGAAAGAGCAACTCTCCACGGTGCCTGTGACGAGCATCCGGTTGGAGTATCACGGGAAGAAGTACGAACGGGAGTTGACTCGTGAGTTGTTCGAACAGCTCATCACGCCGATTGTGGACCGGACCCTTGCTCCATGCCGCAACTGCATTCACGATGCCGGTTTGAACGTCGAACAGATCGATGAAGTAGTGCTGGTTGGCGGCTCAACGCGCATTCCGCTGGTGCGCCAGGCGGTCGAAAAACTCTTTCGCGCCAAACCGCACACGGAGTTGAATCCGGAACAGGTGGTTGCACTCGGCGCGGCGGTGCAGGCGGCGATCCTGGCCGGTGATGTAACTGATAAACTGCTGCTGGATGTAACTCCGCTATCGCTGGGCATCGAGACCATGGGCGGAGTGGTTTCCAAGCTGATCCATCGCAACTCCACGATTCCCGCCAGCGCTACGGAAGTGTTCACCACCGCCGTCGAAGGGCAGCGCAATGTTCTGATACATGTTGTCCAGGGCGAGCGCGAACTCGCTCGGGATTGCCGCAGTCTCGCCAGGTTCGATTTGAAAGACATTGACCCCATGCCGGCCGGGATGGCCCGCATCGAGGTGCGATTTCTCATTGACGCCAACGGCATCCTGAATGTAACCGCGCGGGACATCCGAACGGGAAAAGAGCAGTCGATGGAAGTGAAGCCGTCTTACGGGCTCACCGACGAACAGGTGGAAGCGATGATTCGCGAATCCATCGACCTGGCCGAAGAAGACTTCAAGGCGCGGCAGGTGCGCGAGGCCCAGGTGGAAGCCGATACCATCCTGGCAGCCGTTGAAAGAGCTCGCGACAACGAAGCCTGGCTTGAACTGGATGACGAAGAGCGCAGCCGGATCGAACGGGCGGTAAATGAACTCCTGATGGCGTACCATGCGGATGATCACCTGCTTATTCGGGCGCAGATCGACAAGCTGAATACGGTCACGATGAAACTGGCGGAGAACATGATGAATACCGCCGTGCGGAGCGCTCTGAAAGGAACCAAGATCTGATGGTCAAACTGACCTGGGACGATACCGAGAATATCGCACTGGCCCTGTACGAGAAGTATCCGGACCTGGATCCTCTCACAGTTCGTTTTACCGACATGCACAGATGGATTACCGAGCTTAACGGCTTCGGTGACGATCCGGCTCTCTCGACCGAAGGCAAGCTGGAAGGCATTCAGATGGCCTGGTACGAGGAGTGGAAGGACAACCAGGAATAGGCCGCAGCGTTTCGACACCCAAACCCCAGGGACAGCCGTCTCCGGGGTTTTTTATTATGGGGCAAATGGAACTTACCCGTCGAGGGCTCCTGAAGGCCAGTGCATTCGGAATTCTTTCGAAACGCGGGATTGCCGCCGCGAAGCGCCCGAACGTTCTCTTTCTGATGGCCGACCAGCACCGCGGCGACTGTCTAGGCGCCGATGGCAATCGCGCTATCCGGACACCAAACCTGGACCGCATCGCCGCCGGAGGCGTACGCTTTCGCTGCGCCTATTCTTCCACGCCGACTTGCACTCCCGCGCGAGCCGGGTTGCTGACAGGCATGTCCCCATGGAACCACGGCATGCTCGGCTACGGGCGTGTTGCCGTAAAGTATCCTGTCGAAATGCCGCGCGCCATGCGGGAGGCGGGCTACTACACAACGGGTATCGGCAAGATGCATTGGCACCCCCAACGCAATTTGCACGGATTCCACCAGGTGCTGTTGGACGAATCCGGGCGAGTGGAATCGCCGGATTTCCGAAGCGACTATCGCGCGTGGTTCTGGTCGGAAGCGCCGGGACTCAATCCCGATGCCACCGGAATCGGGTGGAACGACTACCCATCCAAAGCTTACGTACTGCCCGAACGGCTGCACCCCACGCGATGGACCGGCGACTGCGCGGTGCGGTTTCTCGAGGGGTATCGGCGCCCGGAGCCTTTTTTTCTGAAAGTCTCATTCGCCCGCCCGCATTCGCCGTACGATCCGCCCCAGCGATTCATGGACCTCTATGCCGATGCGAATCTCCCGGAAGCGCACATTGCACCATGGGCTGTACGATACCGCGAACGCAACAGCGATCGTTACGATATCTGGCGCGGCGACCTGGGGCCCGCGCAGGTGCGGAGTTCACGGCAGGGCTACTACGGTTCCGTCAGTTTCATCGATGAGCAGATCGGCAGAATTTTGGATGCGCTGGACAAGCGCGGCATGTTGGAAGAGACGCTGATTCTTTACACATCCGACCACGGCGATATGACCGGAGATCACAACCTGTGGCGCAAGTCGTACGCTTATGAGCCGTCTGCCCGCGTTCCGATGCTGATGCGCTGGCCCTCCGGAATGCTTTCAACAAAGCGAGGACAGGTGATGGCGAATCCCGTCGAATTGCGGGATCTGCTGCCTACGTTTCTGGATACCGCGGGATCGAGTCCCAAGCGACCTCTTGATGGCGCCAGCCTGCTGTCGCTGGTGAAAAACGGCGGTAAAGAGTGGCGAACGGCGATCGACCTGGAGCACGACGTCTGCTACAGTCCCGAAAACCACTGGAGCGCATTGACCGACGGCCGCATGAAGTACATTTTCCATGCCCGCGACGGAGAAGAGCAGTTGTTTAACCTGGAATCCGACCCTCATGAGATGACCAACCTCGCCGGCGACGTTGGCAGTTCCGGCGAGTTGAAGAGGTGGCGCGAAAAGATGATAAACCATCTCGCCGTCCGGGGCCAACCCTGGGTGGTCAACGGAAAACTGGGCCTGCGGCCGGAGAGACAGACCTATTCGCCGAACTACCCAGAAGCCTTCAACCGGTAAACCACAAAGCTTTCGCCGCAAAGTTGGAGCGTGGCCGCGCCATTGGATTCGAGGTGCTCCGGCGCGGTGCTTCCAGGTCCCATCCACTCTTCATCCGCGGAGTCCAGTGTTTTGGACCACGTTCCAGGCGGCAGTGCCACCTGAATGGTCTGCTCGGATTCGCTGAAACCGAAGACGACGAGCGCCTGATCCTGCTGCGCCCAGCGGCGCATAGCGAGAGACAGGCTGTCATCGAAGCGGCTCAACTCGAGGGAATTCTTATCGAGCACGGCCAGAGCCCCGGTGCTCTTTCGCAGCCCGATCAAAGTCCTGTAGAACTCCAACATCGCCCGATGGCTGCCCGTGTTGCGCAACGAGGGGTTGAGTTTCGACTGGAGGAAGCTCTCTTCGGCCTGGGGGTCCGGCAACTCGCCCTGCCATGCGAATGCAGCAAATTCTTCCTTGCGTCCCTCCCGCACAGCCCGTACCAACTCCGGATCGGTGTGGCTTACGAAGTAGAGAAAGGGCGCCGTCTCGGCATATTCCTGGCCCATGAACAGCAGCGGGATGAACGGGGACAGCAGCACCACGCCGGCTGCCAGTTTCGCGCTTTCGAAGCTGACCATGCTCGCGAGGCGGGTGCCCAGCATTCGATTTCCGATCTGGTCGTGATTCTGTGAGAAGACGATGAAGCGATCGGCCGCGAGATCAGCCGATGACATCCCATGGCACCGGCCGCGGTAGCAGGAGTACTGCCCGGCATAGACGAATCCCTCAGCGATCGCCCGTTCCAGATGATCGAGGCCGCCAAAGTCTGCATAATAGCCGCTTGTTTCCTTTGTGAGCAGCGTGTGCAGCGAATGATGGAAATCGTCGTTCCACTGCGCGTCCAGTCCGTATCCTCCGTCAGCCGGAAACCGTACCAGCCGGTTATCGTTCAAATCGCTCTCAGCAATCACGTATGCCGGACGCTCCAGTTCATCCGCTACACCATGGACCGCCGCAGCCAGTTCCTCCAGGATGTGAGGCGTGGACGAATCGAAAATGGCATGGACCGCGTCCAGGCGCAATCCGTCGAAGTGATAGTCGCGTATCCAATGAACGGCATTTTCGATAAAGTAGCGCCGCACAGGCCGGCTGTCCTCACCATCGAAATTCACCGCGGAGCCCCAGGGCGTCTGGTACTTTTCTGTGAAATACGGGCCGTACTGCCCCAGGTAGTTGCCTTCAGGGCCGAGGTGATTGTAAACGACGTCCAGAATAACCGCGAGCCCGTGGTCATGCGCCGCATTCACCAGCCGTTTCAATCCTGTGACTCCGCCGTAGGAGGAGTGCGGCGCATAAGGATATACTCCGTCGTAGCCCCAGTTCCGCGCTCCAGGGAACTCGGCCACCGGCATTAGCTGAATGGCCGAAATGCCGGTTTCCTTTAACCGCCTGAGGGTTTTGATGATGGCGTCGAACGTTCCTTCGGTGGTATAGGTTCCTACGTGTAGTTCATAAAGAATCAGATCCTTCAAGGGCGGTGCGGCCCAGCTCTGGTCGGTCCAGGAAAAGCCGCTTTCCACAACTTCCGAGGGTCCGTGCACTCCCAGCGGCTGCGAACGCGACGCGGGGTCCGGGAAGTCTCCGCCGTCGAGATGAAACTTGTAATGGGTGCCCGTCGTGACGCCTTCCAGGACCGCCTGATAATAGCCGTCTCCCGTGGGTTCCATGGGAATTAGCCGCTCTTCGGGCAGGAACAGGCGTAACTGTACAAACTGGGAGTAAGGCGCCCAAACCAGAAAACGGGTGGTAGCGGCCCCTAGATACTCCGCTCCTAATCGCTGGGATTCTTCAACAGATCGGGAAGAAAAACTCACTATTCAGAAGCCGGGTGGCGCTGGCCGAATGACGGTGATCTCCGATTTCAGAGTCGAGACCTGGTGCTGAAGCCGGTCGATTCCGGCACCAAGGTTCGAGGCATCTTTTCTTAGAGCCGAAAGGTCTTCCGTGAGCCGGTCCAACGTTCCGCTCAATTCAGCGATCGGCTCCGAAAACGTCTGACGCCGCCGGTCCAGGCGATCGGTAAACTCCGTCTGGAGTATGTCCAGACGCGCATTCGTCGCAGTCACGTTCTTCAGTGCCTGCTCCAGGATTTCAACCGTATCCGGCAGCCCCTGCTCAACCGACTGCTCGATCAAATCGATTTGCATGCCGATCTCAGTCACTTCCCGTTGAAGTGCAAGATACGCCTCCTTGTCCTCGCAGGATAGAAGGAGGAGGGCGAAGGCTACTATGAACCACCTGGCCCATTGCGTCTTCATATGTACATTATACCGGGAAGCACAGAACACACTGATTTCGTTCGCTGAACCGGCCCTAGTGCACAAAAAGAAGCCATCTCCCGTATGTGGGGGATACCGTCCCGGGGGCTGCCTGTTTAGCATATATGGGAGGAGATACCATGACCGAGGCACGGATCGCGAAATTCCGGAAGGTGTTGATTGCCAGGGAGCGGGAACTGCAACAAAGACTGGAACATCCGGAGGGAATTTCCGTTCAGCAGCAGCCGGAACAGCAGGACGTTGGGCGGCAGCGCCTCGACATAGACGTATCCATAGGGAGTCTGGTCGTGGAGTGGGAACTGTTGCGCAATATTCGCGAGGCGCTTCACCGGATGGAGTGCGGCATTTACGGCATCTGCGGCGTGTGTGATGGGCCTGTAGGCATTCGCCGCCTGAATGCGCTGCCCTGGGCTCCCTTCTGTGTGAAATGCCAGTCCGCAATGGAGTCAGGCGATATATTGTGCCTCCCGGGCAGTCAGCCTGCGGCCGCCTGAATCCACACTCAACGCACAGAGCACGAATGGGATCGATCGGAAGCCGCGCGTAGCGCGGGCACCAGTGCGGCGATCAGCGCAACAACCCCAGCATCGCCGAGCGCCCCGCCGTTTCCCGGGCTCCTGAAATCTGCTGGCTGACCACTGACCGTTCCGAGACATAGGTAACAGAACGTTCCGGACACATGGGTTACACTTTTACCCCCGAAGGGGGGCGGGAAGAGGGAATGCCATGGAAGGAAAGCTCTGTTATGGACGAGAGAATGCGTTTT